>NZ_SACN01000008.1:0-2500 GCF_004005865.1 Sphingomonas crocodyli | reverse complement strand
TCCGAACCGATTAACGTTGAAAAGTTACCGGATGAGTTGTGTTTAGGGGTGAAAGGCCAATCAAGCCGGGAAATAGCTGGTTCTCCGCGAAAACTATTGAGGTAGTGCCTCGGATGAACACCGTTGGGGGTAGAGCACTGGATGGATGCGGGGGTCGCGAGATCTACCAAATTCAACCAAACTCCGAATACCAACGAGTGATATCCGGGAGACAGACGGCGGGTGCTAAGGTCCGTCGTCAAGAGGGAAACAGCCCTGACCTACAGCTAAGGTCCCCAAGTCGTGTCTAAGTGGGAAAGCATGTGGGAATCCCAAAACAACCAGGAGGTTGGCTTAGAAGCAGCCATCCTTTAAAGAAAGCGTAACAGCTCACTGGTCTAAATAAGGGTTCCTGCGGCGAAGATGTAACGGGGCTCAAGACACGCACCGAAGCTTAGGGTGTGGATTTATCCACGCGGTAGCGGAGCGTTCCGTAAGCCTGCGAAGCGATCTGGTAATGGGTCGTGGAGGTATCGGAAGTGCGAATGCAGACATGAGTAGCGATAAACAGGGTGAGATGCCCTGTCGCCGAAAGACCAAGGGTTCCTGCTCAAGGCTAATCCGAGCAGGGTGAGCCGGCCCCTAAGACGAGCCCGAAGGGGGTAGTCGATGGGAACCACGTTAATATTCGTGGGCCTGGTGGTGTGTGACGGATCTCGTAAGTTGTCAGTCCTTATCGGATTGGTCTGGCTTCGAAGAGGTTCCAGGAAATAGCCCCACCGTATAGACCGTACCCGAAACCGACACAGGTGGTCTGGTAGAGTATACCAAGGCGCTTGAGAGAAGTGTACTGAAGGAACTCGGCAAATTGCCTCCGTACCTTCGGAAGAAGGAGGCCCTACATTAAGGCAACTTTTTGTAGGGGGCACAGGCCAGGGGGTAGCGACTGTTTAGCAAAAACACAGGGCTCTGCTAAGTCGGCTTCAAGACGACGTATAGGGTCTGACGCCTGCCCGGTGCCTGAAGGTTAAGTGGAGATGTGCAAGCATCGAAATGAAGCCCAGGTAAACGGCGGCCGTAACTATAACGGTCCTAAGGTAGCGAAATTCCTTGTCGGGTAAGTTCCGACCTGCACGAATGGCGTAACGACTTCCCCACTGTCTCCAGTACATGCTCAGCGAAATTGAATTCTCCGTGAAGATGCGGAGTACCCGCGGTTAGACGGAAAGACCCCGTGCACCTTTACTGCAGCTTCAGAGTGGCATTAGGAAAGAATTGTGTAGCATAGGTGGGAGGCTTTGAAGCCGGGACGCCAGTCCTGGTGGAGCCATAGGTGAAATACCACCCTGTTGTTTTCTGATGTCTAACCTCGAACCATGAAACTGGTTCAGGGACCCTCTGTGGCGGGTAGTTTGACTGGGGCGGTCGCCTCCCAAAGAGTAACGGAGGCGCGCGAAGGTTGGCTCAGGCCGGTTGGAAACCGGCTGTTAGAGTGCAATGGCATAAGCCAGCCTGACTGCGAGACTGACAAGTCGAGCAGAGACGAAAGTCGGTCATAGTGATCCGGTGGTCCCTCGTGGAAGGGCCATCGCTCAACGGATAAAAGGTACGCCGGGGATAACAGGCTGATAACCCCCAAGAGCTCATATCGACGGGGTTGTTTGGCACCTCGATGTCGGCTCATCACATCCTGGGGCTGGAGCAGGTCCCAAGGGTTTGGCTGTTCGCCAATTAAAGTGGTACGTGAGCTGGGTTCAGAACGTCGCGAGACAGTTTGGTCCCTATCTGCCGTGGGCGTCGATATTTGAGAGGAGTTGCCCCTAGTACGAGAGGACCGGGGTGAACGTACCTCTGGTGGACCTGTCATCGTGCCAACGGTGCAGCAGGGTAGCTATGTACGGACGGGATAACCGCTGAAAGCATCTAAGCGGGAAGCCTCCCTCAAGATAAGATATCTTAGGACGGTCGAAGACCACGACCTTGATAGATCGGATGTGGAAGTGCGGTAACGCATGGAGCTAACCGATACTAATTGTCCTATTCACGCTCAAACGTTCAATACGGAGAGCCCCACCATCATCGACAAACCCGATACTCTCGGGAACGATGTTGGAGATCTCCAGCACGGTAAACCCAGATTTCTAGAACTTCTTGCACGGCCTCCATAGCTTGGTGGCCATAGCGTTTGTGACCCACCCGATCCCATCCCGAACTCGGCCGTGAAACCAAACTGCGCCGATGGTACTGTTGCTTAAGCACCGGAAGAGTAGGTCGCCGCCAGGCTTTGAAGACCGTGCACGATGAAAACCCATTCACTCTGTTTGTTGGCCTCAGGCGCCGGCAGCCGCATCCGCGGCTTTGGCTTCCGCGCCAATAAGGCGCGACGGCCGTTCGGCCTTGCGGAGGCTCCGCCTCCGTCCCCTGATCCAACACCTTGGTTGACGCGGGATGGAGCAGCCCGGTAGCTCGTCAGGCTCATAACCTGAAGGTCGCTGGTTCAAATCCAGCTCCCGCAACCAAA
>NZ_SACN01000007.1 GCF_004005865.1 Sphingomonas crocodyli | reverse complement strand
TGCGGGCATGGCTGGGGCCGACCGAACCGACATGCTTTACCTGCTGTCACCAGGCCAGGGGATGCGGTCCTGCGATTGGCTGCTGCCATCCCTCGAGAGGATGGCCCCGGCGATTGGGGGCGAAGCGGGGTCTGTCCGGTCGGGGCTACCTGGGATGCGGTCTCTGACGCCCGCAGTGGATCGGCCCTGTCTTTCCTTCGAAACCGCAAGTCGCCTCCGCCTGCCGGCGGGTTCGTCCAGCACATGCCGGCGAGAAGCGATGCGCATCCGCTTCTGAACCGGATGACTTCGCGCCGACCTGTCACGGCCCGGATGCGGAGCGAGCTCTGCTCCGGGCCGGTCCTGCATCCCCAGGCTGATCGGGCGAGGGGATGGTGGAGTGACTAACCCAAATGGTTCGTTCTGTCAAGTATGTTCTTTGAATGTTCTTGTGCGGCAATCCATCTCGACCGCTGGAGATGGATTGCCGCGTCGCCTGCGGCTCCTCGCAATGACGAGTGGGGAGGAGGGAGGATCGAGGTAGGTCAAAGCGCCTCGACCAATTCCTCCGCCAGTTCGCCGAGCCGGCGGGCGGCGTCGCTTTGGCGGTCGGAGCGCAGGAAGACGCAGGCGACGTCGGGCAAAGGGGGCAGGAGCGCCGCATCGAGCACGGGGAGGTCGTGGAGGAACAAGGCGGTGCGGCTGGTGATGCCCAGACCGGCGGCGACGGCGGCGCGCAAGGTCGACAGGTTGGGCGTTTCCACTGCGATGCGCCACGGCCGGCCGGCAGCGTCGAGCGCGGCGGTCGCGGCTTCGCGGAAGCGGCACGGCTTTTCGAGGACGACGAGCGGCAGTTCGTGCTGATCGGTGAGGGCGGCCTCGCCGAACCAGACGGTCGGCGCCTGGCGCACCGCGCGCGGATCGCCCGCCGCCGCATAGCCGATCGCCAGATCGAGCTGGCTGCGATCGAGCATCTCCTGCAATTCGGCGGTGCCCGCGACGCGCGCATAGATCTGCGCATCCGCATGCAGTTCGGCGAAGCGCGCGAGCAGGCCGGTGAGCAGCGCATCGGCGAAGTCCTGCACCATCCCGACTCGCACCGGCCCGGCAAAGGCGCCCGCGCTGACGGCGGCCACCGCCTCGTCATGCAGCGCCAGGACGCGGCGCGCATAGCCGAGCAGCAGATCGCCCGCCGCGGTCAGCGCCAGGCGGCGGCCGTCGCGGGTGAAGAGGGGCTGTTGCACCAGTTCCTCGAGCCGCTTGATCTGCAGGCTCAGCGCCGATTGGGTCACGAAGACGCGTTCGGTGGCGTTGAGCATCGATCCGGTGTCGACGATCGCCACGAAGCTGCGCAGCATGTTGGTGGGGAGGTTCACGGCCATATCAGCGCTCCTGTCCCGCCCGTACGGAAGCGGCGAGTGCAGCCGAGCTTTCAACGGCTAAAGTCTTTCTGGGATTCGTCGAAAATCGGGAAGTTAGCGACGGTAAATCAATGACTTGTGCGACCATAAAGTTTTCCTGATAGGTCATCTCAGCTAAACTCTATTGAAACGATAGAGATTTGTCGAACCCTAAGGGGCATGACGAACCCATCCTCCTCCGTGCCGCAGCGGCTTTTGCGTTCGCGCTGGCTGTCGCCGATCCTGCTCCTTGCCGTGTGGGAGGGCGCGTCGCGCGTCGGGCTGATCCCAGACCATGTGCTGACCGCGCCGTCGCAGGTGCTGCTGACCCTGATCGCGATGATCCGGTCGGGCGAGTTGCCGACCAACCTGATCGTCTCCTTCGGCCGCGCGGCGGTCGGGCTGGGCATCGGGATTGCGGCGGGGATGGTGCTGGGCCTCGTGGCCGGTCTTTCGCGACAAGGGGAGGCGCTGGTCGATCCGCTGATGCAGATCAAGCGCACGATTCCGGTGGTCGCGCTCGCGCCCTTGTTCATCGTCTGGTTCGGGATCGGGGAGACGCCGAAGATCGCGCTGATCGCCTTCGCGACGCTCTTTCCGGTCTATCTCAATCTCTACAACGGCATTCGCGGGGTCGACAAAAGGCTGGTCGAAGGCGCGTTGAGCTTCGGGCTTAACCGCTGGCAGCTGATCGCGCACGTCATCCTGCCCGGTGCGCTGCCGTCACTGCTCGTCGGGCTGCGTTATGCGCTGAGCATCGCGATCGTGCTGCTGGTGATCGCCGAACAGATCAACGCCAGCGCCGGCCTCGGCTTCCTGATCAACAATGCCCGCGACTTCATGCGCACCGACATCATCGTCGTGTGCCTGATGGTTTACGCGCTGCTCGGCCTCGGCGCCGACCTGATCGTCCGCGCCATCGAGAATCGCGCGCTCGCCTGGCGTCCCAAGCTGGTGGAGGCATAAGATGACCGTTGCCTATTTCCCCAATGTCGGTGAACCCAAACCCGTCGTCCGCCTGCGTGGGCACAGCCGCCGCTTCGGCGAGAATCTGATCCTCGACGATCTCGATCTCGACATCGCACCGGGCGAGTTCGTCGCGCTGCTCGGCCATTCGGGATCGGGCAAGACGACCTTGCTGCGGACGCTCGCCGGGCTCGACACTCCGGATGGCGAGGACGTGACGATCCCGTCGCAGCGCGCCGTGGTGTTTCAGGATGCGCGCCTGCTGCCGTGGAAGCGGGTGTGGAAGAATGTGACACTGGGCCTGAAGGGTCGCGACGTCCGCGACAGGGCTGAAGCCGCGCTGGCCGAAGTCGGCCTGTCGCACCGGCTGGAGGCGTGGCCGCTGACGCTGTCGGGCGGCGAGGCGCAGCGCACCGCATTGGCGCGCGCGCTGGTCCGCGAACCTGAATTGCTGCTGCTCGACGAACCTTTTGCTGCGCTCGACGCGCTGACCCGGCTCAAGATGCACGAACTGGTGCTCAAGCTGTGGCGGGTTCACCGGCCCGCCGTCCTGATCGTTACGCACGACGTCGATGAGGCGATCGCGCTGGCCGATCGCGTGCTCGTCCTCGCCAAGGGGCGGATCGTCGCCGAGGAGCGGATCGAGGCCGAGCGCGGGCAACGCACCGCCAGCGTGCGCGAACTGCGCCGCCGCCTGCTCAACCATCTGGGGGTCACGTCGCACAGCGGCACCTATGCCGATGCCGTCGCGGGCACCCCTCTTCTCTCGGAGGCTGCCGAATGAACGCGCTTGCGCCCATCACCAAGCCGACGCTGACGCGGCTCTACGATCTGATCGAGGGGTTCGACGATCTGCTGTCCGAACGCCCGGTCGAAAGTGCGATCCTGGCGCGCGGCGGGCGGTTGCTCGCCGATTTGATCGCGACCGACGACTGGCTGCCCGAAGCCTATGCGACGCCGTCGAAGGAGCGTTACCAGCAATATCTGCTCTATCGCGATCCGCGGTCGCGCTTCTCGGTCGTTAGCTTCGTCTGGGGGCCGGGGCAGGCGACGCCGGTGCACGATCACCGCGTGTGGGGCCTGATCGGCGTGCTGCGCGGCGCGGAGCTTTCCGAACGCTTCGCGATCGACGGGGAGGGCGCGCTGCGCAAGGCGGGCGATGTCCAGGTGCTCGAACGTGGGACGGTCGACGCGGTCTCGCCGCGCATCGGCGACATTCATCGCGTCGCCAACGCCTACGATGATCGCACCTCGATCAGCATTCATATCTACGGGGCGGATATCGGCGCAGTCGATCGCTTCACCTATGGGCGCAGCGGGCTGAAGAACCCGTTCGTGTCGGGCTATGCCCCGCTGCCGGCGCTGATCGCATGACCGCGAGCATCACCCCGCAGGCGGTGCGCGCCGCCCTGATCGCGCGTGATGAGATTGCCATTGTCGACCTGCGCGACGAGGCGGCGTTCGCGACCGGCCATCCCCTGTTCGCAAGCCAGCTGCCGCTCGACCGGATCCTTGTGGAGGCGGAGAACCGCTTCCCGCGCCGGGATGCGACGATCGTCCTCTACGATGATGGCGAGCATCTGCCTTATGTCGCCGCCGGCATGTTTCGCGACCTCGGCTACACCGATGTGCGCGTGCTGGCGGGCGGGCTGCAGGGTTGGCGCGACGCGGGCTACGAACTGTTCGAGGACGTCAACAGCTATTCCAAGGCGTTCGGCGAACTGGTCGAGCATCGGCGCGGTACGCCGTCGCTGCCCGCGCCCGAAGTGCAGGCGCTGATCGACGCGAAGGCCGATATCGCGATCCTCGATGCGCGGCGGTTCGACGAATATGCGACGATGAGCCTGCCCGGCGGCGTCAGTGTTCCGGGCGCCGAACTGGTGCTGCGCGCACCCGAAATCGCGCCCAGCCCCGACACGACGATCATCGTCAATTGTGCAGGGCGGACGCGCAGCATTATCGGCGCACAATCGCTGATCAACGCAGGTCTGCCGAACCGGGTGGTCGCGCTGCGCAACGGGACGATCGGCTGGACGCTGGCCGGGCAGACGCTTGCGCATGGCAGCTACCGGCGCTTTCCCGACGTCGCGGACGATGCCGAAGCCCGCAACCGCGCGCGCAACGTCGCCTATCGTGCGGGCGTGAAGCAGATCGATGCTGCGGAGCTAGTGCATCTGGCGGCTGACACGCGGCGCACGCTCTATCGCTTCGATGTGCGCACGCCCGAGGAGTATGCGGGCGGCCATCTGCCCGGCTTCCTCTCCGCGCCCGGCGGGCAGCTGGTGCAGGAAACCGACCATTTCGCGCCGGTGCGCGGCGCCCGCATCGTCCTGTCCGACGATCGGGGTGCGCGGGCCGACATGACGGCAAGCTGGCTCGCGCAATTGGGATGGGAGGTGTTCGTCCTCACCGGTCCGCTGGATCTGAGCGAAACCGGCAATCCCCACGCCTTCCCGCCCCGCTCGAAAGAGGGGCGCTACCGCCGCCCCTATGAGGGCACCGACAATCCAGCCGCCGCGATGCAGGCCTATCTCGATTGGGAATATGGCCTGGTCGATCAGCTCGCGCGCGACGGCACCCACGGCTTCTTCGTCATCTGAAATCGCAACAGGAGACTGTCCATGACCGTCAAGTTCATCGGCTATATCGGCTTCAACAATGAGAGCGAGCTGCACGGCCCGCGCCAGCTTCGTCCGCTCGACAAGGATTATGTCGAGGCGGCAGCGAAGGCGCAGGAGGAGGGCGGGTTCGATCGCGTCCTGATCCCCTTCGGATCGAACAGCCCCGAAAGCCAGATCGTCGCCGCGCACGCCGCCGCGATCACGACGAAGCTCGGTTTCCTGATCGCGCACCGGCCCGGCTTCACCCAGCCGACGGTGGCTGCGCGCCAGTTGGCGACGCTCGATCAGCTGTCGGGCGGGCGCGTCGCGGTCCACATCATCACCGGCGGCGCCGATGAGGAGATGGCCAAGGACGGCGACGTTTCGAACAAGGCGCAGCGTTACGCCCGCACCGACGAATATCTGAAGGTGCTGCGTCAGGAATGGACGGCGGAGAAGCCGTTCGACCATGACGGCGACTTCTATCGTATTCGCGGCGGCTATGCGGCGGTGAAGCCGCAGAACCTGCCGGTCTTCTTCGGCGGCTCCTCGCCCGAGGCGATCGACGTCGCCGGCCGCCACGCCGATGTCTATGCACTGTGGGGTGAGACGCAGGAGCTGGTGCGCGAAAGCGTGTCCGCGATCCGGGCGTCGGCCGCGCGTTATGGTCGCAATCCCGGCTTCTCGCTGTCGCTGCGCCCGATCATCGCCGATACCGAGGAAGCCGCATGGAAGCGCGCCGATGAGATCGTCGAGATCGTGCGCGAGATCCGCAGCAAGGCGGGTCTCCAGACCGAAGGCCACGCCCCGCCGCATGCGGGCGCGCAGCGTCTGCTCAAGACGGCCGCTGCCGGCTATCGTGCCGACACGCGGCTGTGGACCGGCCTCGCCGCCGTCGCGGGCGCGCAGGGCAATTCGACGGGCCTCGTCGGTACGCCCGAGCAGGTCGCCGACGCCTTCCTCGATTATTACGATCTGGGCATCGATCACTTCCTGATCCGCGGCTTCGATCCGCTGGGCGATGCGATCCAGTACGGGCGCGAGCTGCTGCCGCTGGTGCGCGAGCGTGTCGCGCGCCGCGATGAGGAGCGGCAGGCGCGGAAGGCGGTTGCGTGAAGCGTCTTCTTCTCGCGTTCGGTTTCATCCTCGCTCTGGCCGGTTGCGGCCGGGGCGGGGAGGGGGACGAGCCGGTCCTGCACGTCGGCAGCCAGCGCGGCGGCACCAAGGCCGTTATGGTGGCGAGCGGCGTGCTGGAAGGCGCGCCCTACCGCGTCGAATGGTCCGAATTTCCGGCTGCGCAGCATCTGCTGGAGGCGATCGGCAGCGGTGCCGTCGATGTCGGGCTGGTCGGCGATGCGCCCTTCATGTTCGCCTATCAATCGGGCGGGCGGGTGAAGGCGATCGGCGCGCAATATGTGAAGGAACGGCCGACCGGCGCGCTGGCGCTACTGGTGCCCGCGACATCGAAGATCCGCACGCTCGCCGACCTGAAGGGCAAGACGGTGGCGACGGGGCGCGGATCGGTCGGCCACTATCTGATCATCCGTGCGCTGGCGGCGGCCAATCTGCCGGCGGATTATGTGAAGATCAGTTTCCTGTCGCCCGGCGACGCCAAGGCGGCGTTCGCTTCCGGGGCGATCGACGCCTGGTCGAGCTGGGCGCCCTATACGTCGGCGGCGATCCGCGAGGGTGCGCGCACGATCGTCGACGGGCATGATTTCGTGCGCGGATATGGCTTCGACGTCGCCAATGTGGAGTCGGCGAAGACCAAGCATGATCTGCTCGCCGACTTCCTGCGGCGCGAGGCGAAGGCGCTCGAATGGAAGCGCGCGCATAATGAGGAATTCGCGGCGGTAATGGCGAAGGAAACCGGCCTGCCGATCGAGATCGCGCGCGATTATGGCGCGAAGAATGGCCGCCAGTCGGTGCCGATCGATGCCGAGATCATCGCCGATCAGCAGCGCGTGCTCGACGATTTCAGGAATGCCGGCGCGATCGAGGGCAAGCGCAAGCTCGCCGACGGGTTCGACACCAGTTTCAACGCGGAGAAGGTGGCATCTCGATAGCGTCATCCCGGCGGAGGCCGGGATCTCAGCGAGCATTACACGCCAAGCTGGCCGCAAGAGCCTCCTGAGATCCCGGCCTCCGCCGGGATGACGAGAGGGGGCAGGCGACCACCAACCACAACAACGGACCAGGCCGCCGAAGCAGAGCTTCGGAGGAGGGGCGGCCTGCATCCATCGCAGATCGATTTTGGGGAACGCATATGAAGACCATCACTCTTGCGGGCGTCGCGCTCGCCGCCATTGCTGCGCCCGCATTCGCGCAGGATGCTGCGCCCGTCGCCGACGATGCGGATGCCGGCACGATCGTCGTCACCGGATCGCGCAGCCGCAACGCCCGCACCGTCGCCGACAGCCCGGTGCCGATCGACGTGATCAGCCCGGTCGAACTGAAAGCGACCGGCCGCGTCGGGCTGAAGGAGGTGCTGGGCAACATCATCCCGTCGCTGACGATGCCCGCGCTGGGCGGCGGCGGCACGTCGGCCAGCGTGCGGCCGATCTCGATCCGCGGGCTTTCGGGCGACTATCTGCTCGTCCTCGTCAACGGCAAGCGCCGGCATACGACCAGCCTGATCAACAATCTCTCGCGCGTGTCGGGCGGCTCCACCCCGGTCGATATCGATCTGATCCCGACCAACGCGGTCGGGCGGATCGAGGTGCTGCGCGATGGCGCCGCCGCGCAATATGGGTCGGACGCGATTTCGGGCGTGATCAACATCATCCTCGATAATGCTCCGTCGGGCGGCGAGTTTTCGAGCACCGCCGGGCAGCTTTATGAAAAGGGCGGCAAGCTGCTTCAGCAGCAGATCAGCTATGGCACCCCGTTGGGCGACGGGGGCTTCGTGCGTGCGGCGATCGAGGCCAAATATCATGATCGCGCCGACAGCTCGGCCGAGCCGGTGCCGCTGATCTTCCCGCTGGTGAACGGACAGCCCGATCCGCGCGAAGGATCGGTCGATCATCTGATCGCGGGCGGATACGGTCGATCGAACCGCGACAAGATCGTCAATTCGTCGCTCAACGCCGAACTGCCGCTGGGCGAGGCGACGCTCTACAGCTTCTCGACGCTCAGCTACCGCAATATCGACGACAAGCGCGGTTCCTACTTCCCCTCGCCGACCGGCTTTGGCGGGCAGGCGAATGTGCAGGGTTTCAACTCGCTGCCGCAAATCTACCCGTCGGGCTTCCAGGCGCGGCGGCGAATCTGGGAATGGGATTATCAGAGCGCGCTGGGCGTGAAGGGCGATCTGGGCAGCTGGGCCTATGATCTGTCGACCAGCTATGGCCGCGACAATGTGAAGCTGGGCGCACAAGGCACGCTCAATCCTTCGATCGGCCCGTCGAGCAAGACCAGTTTCTTCATGGGGCGCCAGATCCAGACCCTGTGGGTCAACAATGCCGATCTGAGCCGCGAGTTCGACATTGGCTTTGCCGAGCCGCTCGAACTCGCCGTGGGCGTCGAGCATCGCTGGGAGAAGTTCCAGAACAAGGCAGGCGAGCCGGACAGCTATCGCGACGGCGGCTATGTGATCCCGCGCGATGGCACCGCGTTCGGCACCGCTTATGGCGGGCGGGCGCCGTCGCCGGGCCTCGTCTCGTTCACCGGCACGTCGCCAGCCGACGCGAACAGCCTCACGCGCAACAATTACGCTGCTTATGTCGATCTATCGACCAACGTGACGAAGGCGTGGTTCGTTGGGATCGCCGGCCGTTTCGAACATTATGACGACAGCGCGGGCGATACCGTGTCGGGCAAGATTTCGACCCGGCTGGAGATCGCGCCGGGCCTCGCGATCCGCGGCGGCGTCAACACCGGCTTCCGTGCGCCGTCGCTTGCGCAGACCGGCTTTTCGACCACGCAGAACACCACGACGGTGATCGGCACGACGCGAACGTCGACCACCGCGAAGTTCCTGCCGGTGAACAGCGTCGCGGCGCTCGCGCTGGGCGCAAAGCCGCTCAAGCCGGAGAAGTCGCTCAACTATACTTTGGGCTTCACCTTCGAACGCGGCCCTGCGCGGCTGACGGTCGACGCCTATCAGATCGACGTCGACGATCGGATCGTGAAGACCGAATTCCTCGGCACGTCGGCCAATGGCGGCAGCGCGGTGGCGGCGATCCTGCGCGCGAACGGAGTCGCCAATGTCGATAGCGCGCAATTCTTCACCAACGCGCTCGATACGCGGACGCGCGGCATCGACGTGGTCGGCGAGTATGTTCTGCGCACCGCCAGCCTCGGCGATTTCCGGCTGAGCGCGGCGTTCAGCTACAACAAGACGAAGATCACCGACGTGATCGCCAATCCGGCGCAGCTCGCCTCGCTCAACGTCACCCTGTTCGGGCGGCAGGCGCAGCGCGATCTGGTGGTCGCGACCCCGCGTACCAAGACGGTGCTGTCGAGCAACTGGACCTCGGGCCGGTGGCACGCGCTGGGGCGGCTCACGCGATACGGCAGCTATATCGAATCGAGCAATGTCGCGAGCGGCGATCGGCAGTTCGGCGCGAAATGGGTTACCGATCTCGATGTCGGTTATGACGTCAGCGATCATGTCACGCTGTCGGCGGGCGCGAACAATTTGTTCGACGTCTATCCGCAGCGCGAAGGCCTGATCGCGGCGGATGGATCGGGCGCTTACGGAAACTTCGCGCCCTTCGGCCTGAGCGGCGGCTTCTATTATGGGCGGGTGACGGTGCGCATCTGACACCCCTTTAAAAGCGGCGCGGCTTGCGCCAACCTCTGTCCGGCAGGATTCGGGTTGGGGGCAACCATCGGATGATCGCACGGCTGGCAAGGCTGATACTTCTGGGCGCGGGCCTTGTGCTCGCGTCCCCTGCCTTGCCGGATCAGATGAGCTTCGGCCCGATGGTGCAGCGGGCGCCGTCGATCGGCATCACCGACATGGATCGCCGCCGCCTTGCCGCGGCGGCGGACAGGCTGGCGCCGCAGCGGCCGGGCATCGCCGATGCCTATGTCGTCGTCGCGGCGCTCGACAGCGATCCGGTGTTCGGGCGCGAGGCACGGGAGGCGGCACGGGTGCTCGCGCGACGCTATGGCGCCGATGGGCGGACGTTGCTGCTCGCAGGCGGCGATGGCCGGACGATCGAAGCCTTGCCGCGCGGCAGTCTCGAAACGCTGGAGACCGCGATCAATCGGGTCGCGGCGGTGATGGACCGCCAAGAGGATGCGCTGATCCTCTACATTACCGCACACGGCACCCCGGCCGGGCTCGCCTATCGCGAGCAGGGCGAGTTTCTGGCGACGTTGCCGCCGACATGGCTCGATTATGTCCTGCGCCACGGCCGACTGCGCAATCGGCTGGTGATCATCAGCGCGTGCTTTTCGGGGCTGTTCGTGCCGAGCCTGTCGACGCCCGAAGGCGCGGTGATCACGGCGGCGGCAGCCGATCGCACCTCCTTCGGCTGCGCGTCGGATAATGACTGGACCTTCTTCGGCGACGCCCTGATCAACCACGCGCTGCGCAAGAATCAGCCGCTCGCCACCGCCTTCGGGGAGGCGAAGGGGCTGGTGGGAAGCTGGGAAGCGAAGGGCAAATTGATCCCGTCGAACCCGCAGATCGCGATCGGCGCGCAGGCGGCGTCCTGGCTGCGCCCGATCGAGGCGCGAATGCCGAAAGAGGCCGGGGCGCCCGTCGGCCGCCCCTCAATCGAATCGATCGACCTGGCGATCGCCGCCAACCACTGATCGCGTCAGGGCATGTCCTGCAGGAAGGCGCCGATCGCCGCCAGCGCGGCGGGTTCGTCGAGCATCGGCGCATGGCCGACATCGGGTATCGCGGCAAAGCGGATCGTGGGGGCGGTGGCCGTCATCCGCGCGGCGACGTCTTCGGCCAGCAGATCCGACAGCGCGCCGCGCAGCAACAGGACCGGGCGATCCTTGGCCAACAGATTCCAGAAGGTCCACGGATCGACATCGGGCGCGCCGCCGGCAAAGCCCTTGGCGATCGCCGGATCATAATCGGCCGTGATCGCGCCGTCCTGCTCGCGGAACATGCGCCGCGCCATCGCGTCCCAATCGGCGCGGGCATAATGGGGCAGCGCATGCTCATTCTGTCGGCGAAGATGATCGGCGGCGTCGGCCCAGCTGGTTATCGGCGATGCCTGCCCGACATAGGATGCGATGCGCGTCAGCCCTTCCACCGCCA
This sequence comes from Sphingomonas crocodyli, assembly GCF_004005865.1. Classification (NCBI taxonomy): domain Bacteria; kingdom Pseudomonadati; phylum Pseudomonadota; class Alphaproteobacteria; order Sphingomonadales; family Sphingomonadaceae; genus Sphingomonas; species Sphingomonas crocodyli. The sequence goes on along the minus strand of NZ_SACN01000007.1, from coordinate 15,266 downwards.
GTTCGGGGCCTACATCGTTGATGACCGCCGATGCGATCAGATCGGGGCGGATCGCGGCCGTGGCCATCGTGATGAGACCACCCATCGATGTGCCGACGAACACCGCCTTCGCGATACCGAGCCCGTCGAGCAGCGTGGCGACATCATCGACATAGAAGGGGATTTGATAGGTTGCGGCCGGATCGCGATCGGAAAGGCCGCGGCCGCGCACGTCGATCGCCAATGTGCGCCGCCCGCGTGCCGCCACCCACGGCGCGAGCTCGCCGAAATCGCGGCCATTGCGGGTCAGGCCGTGCAGGCAGATGACGGGCAGGCGCGCATCGCCATCGGCGGCGGCATAATCATAAGCATGGAGCCGCAGCCCCTCGCGCGATTGCCACCAGCGATGCGCCGGCGCGATCATGTGTCCGCCCCCTCATCGTCGCGCGGCGCAAGGCCGTGCGCGATCAGATCGCCCGCGACGCGCGCGACTTCGTCGATCGGAACGTCGCCGCCCCACACGCCATAACGCAGCCCCAGGAACACGTTCATGCCCATGATCGCCCAGGCGCGGATTTCGGAGGTGCCGTCGCTGACGTCGCCCGCCGCGCGCGCGGCTTCGAGGCGGCCGGCCATGCGGGTCGCGGTGCTCTGATAATGCTGGCGATAGCTGGCGGGATCGACGAACTCGGCCTCATCAATGACGCGATAAAGTTCCTTGTGAAGCTGCGCGAACTCGAGGAAGGCGGCCTGCGCCGCGCGTTCGGCGCTGATCGGATCGGGCTGCCCCACGACGCGCGGGGTGACGTAGTCGCGGACCTGCTGGCTGAGATCGCGGACCAAAGCCGTGAAGATCTCCTCCTTGCTGTCGAAATAGGTGTAGAAGCTGCCGATCGCGACGCCGGCGCGCGCGGTGATCCGGCTGATCGCGCCTTCGTGAAATCCGTTCTCGCCAAACTCTTCGCTCGCCGCGTCGAGCAAAGCGCGCAGCGTCTTGCGTCCGCGTGCCGATCGCGGGGTCTTGTCGCCCCGCGTCGCAGCTACAGCCTGCGCCTCAGCCTTGTCCGATTTCGCCTTTGACACGCGCACATCCCCTCCGGGCATTTTTCAATTTGAAACCCGGTTCAGGTTTCAGTATGTCCAGTCTCAACAAAGTGCAAGTCCGGCTCACGGCGCACATGAAACAGGAGAGGAATATGAAGGCGAATCTCGTCTCGCGTCACGTCATTCTCGCGCTGGGCGCCAGCCTGGCCGCTCCTGCCGCGCCATTGTGGGCGCAGGATGCCGCGCCGGCCGCGACCAATGCCGATGACGGCGTCGACATCGTCGTCACCGCGCGCCGCCGCGAAGAAACGCTCAAGGACGTGCCGATCGCCGTCACGGCCTATTCGGGCGCGGCGCTGGCCAAATCGGGTGCGATCGACGTCACCGACATTTCGAACACCACGCCGAACGTCACGCTGGAAGTGTCGCGCGGCACCAATTCGACGCTGACCGCTTTCATCCGCGGCGTTGGCCAGCAGGATCCGGTCGCCGGTTTCGAGGCGGGCGTCGGCCTCTATCTCGACGACGTCTATCTGAACCGTCCGCAGGCCGCCGTCCTCGACATCTACGACGTGGAGCGGATCGAGGTGCTGCGCGGGCCGCAGGGCACGCTCTACGGCCGCAACACGATCGGCGGCGCGGTCAAATATGTCACCAAGCGGCTGGGCGACGATCCGACGCTGTCGGCGCGCGCGACCTATGGCAGCTACAACCAGGCCGACGGCGTGGTGAGCGGCAGCGTGCCGATCGGCGACGGCACGGTGAAAGTGGGCGGCGCGGTCGCACGGCTAACGCGCGACGGCTTCGGCAAGAACCTGACCACCGGCCAGGAAAATTATAACAAGGATATCTGGGCCGGTCGCGGCACGCTGCAGATCGAGCCGTCGAGCGACGCCTTCTTCCGCCTGACCGGCGACTATACCCGGGATAAGAGCAACCCGCGCGGTGGCCACCGCCTGATTCCGGGCCTGTTCTCGGGCACGCCGATCCTCAGCGACGTCTATGACACGCAGGCCGGGCTCGTCAGCCCGAAGCAGGATGTGAAGGCGTGGGGCGTTTCGTTCTTCGGCGAGGTGAAGCCCGCCGACTGGCTGACCGTCCGCAGCATCAGCGCCTATCGCAAGGATGACAGCGCGACCCCGATCGACTTCGACTCGCTTGCCGCCGTCGATGTCGACGTGCCCGCTTATTACAATAACAAGCAGCTGTCGCAGGAAGTGCAGCTGCTGGTGTCGAGCGGCGGGCTGAACGGCCTGCTGGGCTTCTACTATCTCGATGCCTCGGCGCGCACGGTGTTCGACGTGCGCCTGCCCGGCGGCGTGACCGCGCTGACCTTCGGCAATGTCGATACCGATACGCGCGCGATCTTCGGCGACTTCACCTACGACTTTAACGAGATGTTCTCGGTGTCGGCCGGTGGTCGCTACACCTGGGACGAGCGCCGCTCGCAGGTGCTGCGCCAGACGTTCCTGGGCGGCGGATCGCCCTTCTTCGCAGGCGCCGGCACGTTGTTCGCGACCACGTCGGACTTCCGGGGACAGCAGACCTTCAAGAAGTTCACGCCGCGCGCCTCGGTCAGCTTCAAGCCGACCCCGGATCACACGCTCTACGCAAGCTATTCGAAGGGCTTCAAGGGCGGCGGCTTCGATCCGCGCGGCCAATCGAGCGCGGCGCCCGACAGCAATGGCGACGGCGTTCGCAGCGGGCAGGAAATCTTCGACTTCCTGTCCTTCGATCCGGAAACGGTCGACAGCTATGAAGCAGGCTACAAGGCCAGCCTGTTCGATCGCCGCCTGAACATCGCGCTCGCGGCGTTCACCGCCAGCTACAAGGACGTGCAGGTGCCCGGATCGGTCGGCACCACGATCAACGGGCAGCAGACCTTCATCGGCGTCACCACCAATGCCGGCCGCGCGCGCATTCAGGGCATCGAATATGAAGGCAATTTCCTGGCCGCACGCGACCTGCTGACCAGTGCGGATCGGGTCAACCTCGCGTGGACGATGGGCTATATCGACGCGAAGTATAAGCGCTTCATCGACAGCCGCGGCATCGACGTCGCCAATCGCCGCGCCTTCCAGAACACGCCGAAATGGACCGCGAGCGGCACGTTGAGCTATCATGCGCCGATGGGCTCGGGCGCGATCGATCTGAACACCACCGTCTCCTATCGCAGCCGCACGCAGCAGTTCGAACTGCGCACGCCCGGCCTCGATCAGAAGGGCTATGCCCTGTGGGATGCGAGCATCGTCTATACGACCGAAAATGATCGCTGGACCTTCGGCCTCCACGGCCGGAACCTGCTCGACAAGCAATATATCGTGTCGGGCTACAACTTCCTCGCCCAGAACCCCGATACCGGCGCCTTCACCCGGACGACGGGCGGCGCGCTCGTCCCGACGCTGGGCCGCGAAGGCGTGCTGACCGCCTATTACGGCAATCCGCGTCAGGTGTTCGCGACGGTCGGCTTCAAGTTCTGAGGCCGGACATGGCGACCACTCCCGCACCAGAATCTCCCTTGGGCGACTCTCCCCCGGCCGGCGCTGCTCCCATAGCGCCGGCCACCCCCAACGGGCGCATCGTGCTCCTCGGGCTGCTGCTGGTCGCCTACACCTTCAACTTCGTCGATCGGCAGATTCTCGGCATCCTGGCCGGGCCGATCAAGGAGTCGCTGGCGCTCAGCGATACCCAGCTCGGCCTCCTCGGCGGGCTGGCTTTCGCGATCCTCTATTCGACGCTTGCGGTGCCGATCGCCTTCCTCGCCGATCGCTGGAGCCGCAGCTGGGTGATCACCTTGTCGCTCGCGATCTGGAGCGGGTTCACGGCGTTGTGCGGGGTCGCGACCAGCTTCGGGCAGATCTTCCTCTACCGGGTGGGTGTCGGCATCGGTGAGGCGGGCGGGGTCGCGCCATCCTATGCGATGATCGGCGACGCCTTTCCGCCCGAACAAAGGGCGCGGGCGCTGTCGATCTATTCGCTCGGCATTCCGCTGGGTTCGGCGCTCGGCGTCCTTGCGGGCGGCTATATTGCGGCAACGGTCGACTGGCGCACCGCCTTCCTCGCCGTCGGACTGGCGGGCCTCGCCTTCGCGCCGATCTTCCGCCTGTGCGCGCGCGAGCCGAAGCGGACGGTGACGGCGGCTGCGCCCGCGCTGCCCTTCGGCGCGGTGATGCGGATCCTGGCGGGCAAGCGCAGCTTCTGGCTGCTCTCCTTCGGCGCGGCCTCCTGTTCGATGATGGGCTATGGCCTCGCCTTCTGGCTGCCGTCGCTGATGCTGCGATCCTTCGGGCTCGATCTGGTCGGCACGTCGCAATTTTTCGGCGGGCTGCTGCTCACGGCCGGCGTGGTCGGCGTGTTGGCAGGCGGCTGGCTCGGCGACTGGCTGGGCAGGAGCAACAAGGGCGCCTTCGCCTGGGTGCCCGCCGTCGGCTTCACGATCGCGACGCCCCTGTTCATCGCCGGTGTGATGTCATCGTCGGTCACGGCCGCGTTCGTGCTGTTCCTGATCCCACAGGCGCTGGCCTATATCTGGCTCGCCCCGGTGATCACCGCCGTCCAGCATCTCGTGCCCGCAATGGCACGCGCGACCGCTTCGGCGTCGTTCCTGCTGATCAACAATCTGATCGGGGTCGGCTTCGGCGCGCTGTTCATCGGGCGCCTGTCCGACGCGCTGACGCCGCAATATGGCAGCGAGGCGTTGCGCATGGCGATCGTCGGGTCGCTGGGCTTCTATCTGCTCTCGGCGATCCTGCTCGGGCTGGGCGGCCGCGCGCTGAAGGACGACTGGATCGACTAAAGCACCGGCGTCAGGTCGAAGGCTTCGGCGATCAGCTTGTAGCTGTGCTTGCGGGCTTCGTGGTCGGACATGATGTTGACCAACATCACCTCCTGCGCGCCGTAGAGGGCCGCGACCTCCTCGATCATCGGGCGGACTTCGGACGGGCTGCCCATGATGCGGCGGCGATTGCCGGCCTGCAGCGGATTGGGGTTGTGGATCGCCCATTCGACCGCGCGCTCGACCGACGGAATCTTGATCAGTTCGCCGCGCATCATGTGCGCGAACATCATCGCGGCGGGCAGCGCCTGACGTTCGGCCTCTTCGCGCGTATCGGCGGCGATCGCGAAGCTCGACACCATCAGGTGCGGCTTGTCCGCCCAGCGCGACGGCTGGAAATGCTGTCGATAGAGGTGGGCGAGGGGGACGGCCTCGGGGTTGATGAAGTCGGCGATGCAATAAGGCAGCCCCATCTCGCCTGCCCAGCGCGCGCTGTCGGGCGATGAGCCGAGCAGCCACGGATCGGGCGATCCGGCGGTGCCGTCGGGCAGCGATCGGGCGAGGGTGGAAAAGACATGGTCGGCGGGCAGGCTGTCCGACAGATAAGCGAGCAGTTCGGTCAGGTGCTCGGGAAAGTCGTGGCTGGCGATGCGGCGGCTGCGATCGCGCTGGAGCGCATAGGCGGTCCGCTGATCGGTGCCCGGCGCGCGGCCGATGCCCAGATCGATCCGGCCGGGGGCGATGGCGCCCAGCAGACGGAAGGTCTCCGCAACCTTGAAGGGCGAATAATGCGGCAGCATGATCCCGCCCGAACCCACGCGGATCCGTTTCGTAGCGAGGGCGACGGGGCCGATCAGCGCCTCGGGCGCCGATCCGGCCAACCCTGCCGACGCATGATGCTCGGCCATCCAATAGCGATCATAGCCCAGCGCATCGACGGTGCGGGCAAGGTCGATCGTGTTCTTCACGGCATCGGCGGCGGTAAACCCCTCCGGCACCGGCGACTGATCGAGGACGGAAAGGCGGAAGGGGGCGCTCGTCATGCTTTAAGATGTAGGCGCCCGCTTCCGCGATCCAATGATGGGCTTTCTTTAGGCAGGTTCAGCAAAGCTGAGTCCGCGAAAGCTCAATGCTTGGCCTTCCACGCCTTCACCGCGTCCATCGTGCCTTTGACGTGGCCGGCGGGGCTCATCGCCGAATGGACGAAGACGATCTTGCCGTCGGGCGCGATGACGTAGGAGGTGCGGTCGCTCCAGCCCGGCTTGAGCGCGAGGCCGACATCATAGCCCTTGATCGTCGCGGGCGTGGCGAGGCCGACCGCAAATTTGTCGCGGCATTCGGCCGTAGAGAATTCGGCGATGCGATCGGCATTGCCTGCGGTCAGGCCGATCACGGTCGCGCCCATCTTCTTGAAGTCGTCGGTCGCCTCGGCGAACTCATGCGCCTCGACGGTGCAGCCCGATGTGAAGGCGGCGGGGAAGAAATAGAGGACGACCGGCCCCTTCTTGAGCGCGTCGGCCAGCGAGAAGTTGAACGACTTGCCGGCGATCGCCGCCGTGGTCGTAATCGCGGGCGCCTTCGCGCCGACGGGCAATGCGGCGGTGGCGGGGCTGGCGAGCAGGGGGGCTGCGCAGGCGAGGAGCAACAGACGCTTCATGGGAATCCTTTCGGGGCGAATGCTTGAAGGGAGGCTAGCCTGCGCGGGTCGGCTTGGCCACTGCCAGCATCGGCGCGGGCGTCTGCAGCGCGTCGCCGGGCAGCAGGAAGCGCACCGTCTTGTTGGCATAATCGACCGACACCCGATCGAAGCCGCGCAACACATCCATGCCCAGCAGCATCGCGGGCTTCTTCGACAGACCGAGGCGGTGGAAGATCTGCGCGTCGGCGAAGGCGACCGGCATCGTATCGATCGTGACATTGCCGATCCGCGCTTTCGCGATCGCGCCATAGTCGGCAACGGTGGTGCCGCCCGTCACGCTGATGATGTTGATCGGGGTGAGGGGGCCGAGGCGGCCGCGCTTCTTGAGTTGCGCGCGCAGCGCCGGATTGCCGACGGTCACGGCGGAGCCGGTGTCGATCACCACGGCGATACGCTGCCCGTCCGCCATCGCGTCGACCATGATCAGCTGGCCCAGCTTGCGCCGCGCGGTGACGACGATCTCGTCGCTTTCCGGCTTGGGCGGGCGGGCGGCGTCGGCGATCGTCATCCGCATCGCCTTGAAATCCATCACGACCCGCTTGGTGCGCAGGCTGTCGATGCCCAGCAGTCCGGCGGCGCCCAGATGGGTTTCGGACATCAGCGGCGCGCGCAGGCCGGTCAGCCCATTATTGCTGCTCGCAAGGCGGAGCGTGGGCACGACGGCCGTGTCGACGATGGCGAGCCCGCTGATGCTCAGCACCTTTTGGGGGCCGCCAGCATCGAGCGCGAGGCGGTTGGCGAGTTCGCGCGAGATGACGGTGCGTTCGGCGGCGGTATCGACGACGAAGGGGTAGGGGCCTGCGCCTGCGACGGTGACGGGCACCGTCATGCGCTGGCTCAGGTCATGGGCGCCCTGCACCTGTTCGGACAAAGTTTCGGGCGGGGCCGAAGCCGAAAGACCCACGCCCGCCGCAAGTATCAGGCCCAGTCGTCCCCACGTCGACATTGACCCTCTCCCTTTCTCTTAGATGAACGCAGACTACGCCTCGCGTCGTTTCTCTACAAGCAGGGGAACCCCCGATGGATCGGCGGGTTTTGATCGCCGTCCTGACACGAAGGAGTTCACAAAATGCGCAGGATTGTGACGATGGGGCTCGCCGCGGCGAGCCTGGCGGCGGCGGTGATGCCGGCGACCGCGTGGGCGGGGGATGAAGATGAAGCGCGCGTCGCGATTGCGGCTGCGCGCGCCAAGATCGATGCCGGCGAAAAGGCAGGCGTCGGTGGGCAGGCGGCCGATATCCAGGCCCGCGCGCGCACCGCGCTCGATGAGGCGATGGTCCAGTTCAAGAAGGGCAAGGACCGTGCGGCACTGGCGCAGGCGCGTCAGGCCGATGCCCTCGCCGACCTCGCGTCGTCGACCGCCGAGCTTCGCACGATCGAAGGCGAGCGCGACAAGCTGGCTACCCGCTGAGGAGAGATACTATGAACCGGATGATGATCCGCCTGGTGGGCGCGACCGCGCTCGCCGCGATGGCGGTGCCGGCGCTCGCCGACAAGACCGACAAGCTGGTGACCGACCAGTATCGTGAGAAGATCGCGGTGGCCGCCGCCGAACCCGGCGTGGCCGAGTTCGGATCGGCCGAGATCGCCAAGGCGCGCGATCGGATCGCCGCGCTCGACAAGAAGCTCGACAACGACAAGGCCGGCCAGGCCGAGGCGGTGGCGGGTGAGATCGACACTTTGCTCGAAACCGCGCGCACCCGCGCTCGCGTCGCGATGGCCAAGAAGGATCTCGATACCGCGCAGGCCGATGCCAAGGCGCGGAACGATGCCCAGCTTCAGAATGCGCAGGCCAATGCGGCTGCCGCCCAGGCCGATGCCCAGGCGGCGCGTGCCGAAGCCGATCGCGTCAAGCAGGCGATGCGCGACTATCAGCTCCAGCAGACCCAGTTGGGTGCGACGCTGGTTCTGCAGGATGTCGTGTTCCAGACCGGCAAGGCCGATCTGAAGCCCGGCGCTGCCGAACGGCTTCGTCCGCTGGCCGCCTATCTGCAGGCCAATCCGAACGTGAAGGTTCGGATCGACGGCCATACCGACAGCCAGGGTTCGGACGCCTATAACCAGACCCTGTCGGAAAACCGCGCCGCCGCCGTGCGGACCGCGCTGGGCGGCATGGGTGTCGCGCCCGATCGCGTCACCGCCGTCGGCCACGGCGAATCCACGCCGGTCGCGGACAATATGAATGCGGCAGGCCGCCAGCAGAATCGCCGCGTCGAAGTGACGCTGGTGGGGCAGCAGGCCGCCAGCTTCGCGGCGCTGCGCTGATCCGCTGCGCCGAACCGACGCATAAACGCGACGCCGTCCGACCCGACAGGGCCGGGCGGCGTTCGCACGTCTGGACGGCAACGAAACGATCTGAAATGGGGAAGGCATGATCGATCGGCGACAGAGCCTTGGGCTCATCGGTACCACGCTTGCCTGGGCGCTGGCGGCGCGCGCAGGGGCGGCAACCCCGTCACTGGCCAAGGGCCAGCCCTTTTCGTGGGAATGGTTGCAAGGCCATGCGAAGTCGCTCGCGACCGGCAAGCCGCGCCCGCTGCCCAAACCGGTGCCCGCCGCGCAGGCGATCGATTATGACGCGGTCAACCGGATCCAGTATCGCGCCGATCGGACGATCGGGGCCGATGATGGCTATGGCATGCGGCTGTTCCCGCTGTCGCGCTATGCCAATTCGCCGGTCGAACTGTTCGTCGTCACCAAGGGCATGGCGCGCCACGTCGAACATGAAGGCGCCTTGTTCGAAATCGTCCCCGGCGAGGGGCCGGCGCCCAAGCCGCTCGACGGCGTTGCGGGGCTGCGCCTGATCAACAAGGGCGGGGTGGGCGACTGGCTCGCTTTCCTCGGCGCCTCCTATTTCCGGTCGGCGGGTGCGCTCGACCAATATGGCCTGTCGGCGCGCGGGCTGGCGATCGACACGGGGATCGACGGGCGCGAAGAGTTTCCGCAGTTCACATCCTTCTGGGTCGCGCGCGAGGCGCCCGGATCGATCACCATCTATGCCCTGCTCGAAGGGCCGAGCGTCGTCGGCGCCTATCGCTTCGTCAATCGCGACCAGCGGCCCAAGGGTGTCGTGCAGGACGTCAGCTGCGAACTCTTCTTCCGCAAGGATGTCGAGCGGCTGGGCATCGCCCCGCTGACCAGCATGTTCTGGTATGACGAGGGCAATCGCCCGCAGGCGATCGACTGGCGCCCCGAAATCCACGATTCGGATTGTCTGGTGGTGCATAACGGCGCGGGCGAGCGCCTCTGCCGCCCGCTGGGCAATCCGCCGCGCGCGACGATCAACAGTTTCTCGGACGAAAACCCGCGCGGCTTCGGCCTGCTCCAGCGCGATCGCGACTTCGATCATTATCAGGATGACGGCGTCTTCTATCACAAGCGGCCGAGCCTGTGGGTCGAACCGAAGGGCGATTGGGGCGCGGGCGCCGTCTCGCTCTACGAAATCCCGACGCAGCGCGAGGTCGACGACAATATCGTCGCCTTCTGGAGCCCTTCGGCGCCGGTGAAGGCGGGCACATCGCTGACCTTCGACTATCGGCTGCGCTGGATCGGGGGCGAGCCCGATGCCGATCCGCTCGCGCGCGTCGTCGATCGCTGGACGGGCATCGCCGGGCGGCCGGGCCATGATCCGATCCCCAATGCTCAGCGGCTGGTGGTCGATTTCGAAGGTGCGTCGCTCAAGGGCCTCGATCGCAATTCGGGCGTCCGCGCGGTGGTCGGCGTCGATCGCGGCAAGGTGATTTCGGCCGATGCCTATCCGGTGGTCGGCACCACGAACCGCTGGCGGCTGATCGTCGATCGATCGATGGAGAAGCAGCCGGTGAACCTGCGCGCGACGCTGGAGATCGGCGATCGGGCCATCACGGAAACGCTGATCCAGCAATTTTACTGATCGGCCGCTTTTGTTGATCGCCTGGCGAACGGAACAGACGGCAGGCCCGTCTGTTGGGGCGTCTGGGCGCGCATTGACACCTTTTTGCTGGATTTTCCGCGGCCCAGGGGCGACCGAAGTTTTGCATGCATGACGCGCGGATGAACGAAGTGAACAAAAACGAGGCCGATGACGCCCCGTTCGGCACCGATGTCAGCATCGATCCCGGCCCCACCACCCATGCCGATCTGCCGCCCGAAACCCCGATCGAAATGCCGATCCAGGATTTCGGCGCGCTGCCGACCGTGCAGGTGGATCAGGAACAGCCGCTGCGTTCGCTGGTTCTGCGCCGCGCCTTCCTGATCATCGGCAGTTTCCTGTGCGGCCTGCTGGCGGCGCAGGAAATGTTCACCCCGCTCCAGTCGGACGGGGTCGACCTTATCGACGCGGGTTTCTTCCTGTTGTTCTTCGGCCTGTTCGCGTGGATCGCCTTCGGCTTTCTGAACGCGGTGGCGGGTTTCTTCGTGATGCTGGCGCGCGGGCCGATGGTGCCGGGGCCGGCGATGAAACTGTCGCTGCCTACCACACGCACCGCCGTCTTGATGCCGATCTATAATGAGGATGTGCAGGCGGTTTTCCGTCGTCTCCGTCTGATGTCGGAATCGATCGCCGCGATCGGCGCCGCCGACCGGTTCGACTTCTTCATCCTGAGCGATTCGGCCGAAGAGGCGCTGGCGCGCGAACATCCCGCCTTCCGGCAGCTGCGCGCCGAAAGCGCGTCCGCCGTCTATTATCGCCGCCGCAAGCTCAACACCGCGCGCAAGCCCGGCAATATCGGCGATTGGGTGCGGCGCTTCGGTGGCGGCTACGATCATATGATCGTGCTCGACGCCGACAGCCTGATGAGCGGCGCGGCGATGGTGCGTCTCGCCACCGCGATGGAGGCACGGCCGGGCATCGGCCTGATCCAGACGGTGCCAGCCTTGCTCAACGGTCGCACGATGTTCGCGCGCTGGCACCAGTTTGCGGCGGCGCTCTACGGCCCGGTCGGATCGGCGGGACTGCGCTGGTGGTCGGGGACAGAGGCGACCTTCTGGGGCCACAATGCGATCGTGCGCTGCCGCGCCTTCGCCGAAAGCTGCGGCCTGCCCGCGCTCGACGAAGATGTGCTGCTGGGCGGCCATATCATGAGCCACGACATGGTCGAGGCCGCCTTGCTGCGGCGGCGCGGCTGGGCGGTGCATCTGGTGATGCTGTCCGACGGCACCTATGAAGAATATCCGCCGACGATGATCGATCATGCGATCCGCGATCGGCGCTGGTGCCAGGGCAATCTCCAGCATCTGCGGCTGCTGCACACGCGCGGCCTGCACTGGATCAGCCGGCTGCAACTGGTGATGGGCGCATCGGCCTATCTCACCTCGCCGCTCTGGCTGCTGCTGATCTTTGCGGGAATATTCGAACAGGTGCGCGCCGATTTCGACGGCTTCCTGCTGATCTCGTCGGGTTGGCTGCTGACGCTGACGCTGATCTTCCTGTTCGGGCCGAAGGTGGTGGCGCTGGCGGCGCTCAGCCTCGACGATGCTCTGCTCAAGAGTCTGGGCGGCTGGCGCAAGGTGCTGCGCGGCGTCGCGGTCGAAATCCTGATCTCGATCGTGACCGCGCCGGTCACCATGCTGACCCAGACGATGGCGATCGTCAGCATCCTGCGCGGGCGGCACAGCGGCTGGTCCCCCCAGCGGCGCGAGACCGAAGGGCTGCTGTTCGGGGAGGCGCTGCGTTATTATCGCTGGCATCTGGCGTTGGGCGCGCTGCTGATGGGCGGGATCGCCGCCGGCGTCGACGGGTCGATCTGGACGCTGCCGGTCGCGCTGGGCCTGCTGCTCGCGCCCGCCACGGCCTGGCTCAGTTCGCGTGCGTCGGTCGGCGACTGGCTCGTGCGGCGTGGCATATTGTTGTCGCCGGCCGACTCGATCCGCTTCGATCAGCCGCCGGAGGACGAAGCCGCGCTCACGTTGCAACCCGCGGCCGCCTGATCGGTCAGCCGAACTCGTCGACGATCAGGTCGGGCGCGACGCCCAGATAGCGCGCGCAGGCGGATGCGATCCGCGTGCTGGCCCGCCCGTCGCCATAAGGTGATCCGCCCACGACCATGCGTGCGCGACTGGCGGCGCAATCGATCAGGCGCAGTGTCTCGCTCGCTATTCGATCGCCGCCGGTGCCGATCAGCAGTGCCGCGCCGCTTTCGACGGCCTCCATCCTTTCGCTGACCTCGCGCAACACCAGCACCGGCCTGCCCAGCGCGGGCGCCTCCTCCTGAATGCCGCCGCTGTCGGTGACGACGAGCAGCGACGCCGCCATCGCCGCGATCAGATCGGGATAATCGAAAGGCGCAGTCAGCCGGATATTGGCGATCCGCCCCAACTGACGGTGAGCGCGATCGTGAAAGGCGGGATTGGGATGGACCGGATAGACGATGTCCACATCGGGCCGGCGGATGGACCGGATAGACGATGTCCACATCGGGCCGGCTCCGTGCAATCCGGCCGAGTGCCGAAAAGATCTGATCGGCTCGGTCGATACTTTCGCGGCGATGGAGCGTGAACAGGATCGACGGGCGGGCATGTGGCTTGGGTTCGAGCCGTTCTGAAATGTGGAGCAGGGCATCGATTACGCTGTTGCCGGTGGTCAGGATGCAATCCTGTGCGATGCCTTCGGCCGCTAGTCGCTGCGCGGCCGATCTTGTGGGCGCGAAATGCAGTCGGGTCGCGATCGCGATCGCCTGCCGGTGCATTTCCTCGGGAAACGGGCTGTCGAGGCGGCCGGTGCGCAGGCCGGCTTCGACATGGGCGAACGGGATCTGGCGGTAGAAAGCAGACAATGCCGCGGCGTAGGCCGACAATGTGTCGCCTTGGCCGATCACGAGATCAGGCAGGGTCGTGCCAAGGCAGGCATCGAGCGCCTGGATCAGTCGGCCGAGTTGAGCCCCGAGCGTGTGGCCATCAGTGGCAATCCCCAGATCGATATCGGCGGTCAGGCCGAAATGCGCGAGTTGTGGTGCGACGAGATCGCGATGTTGCCCGGTGGAAACGATCATCGTCGAAAGATCGCCACGGGCGCGCAGGGCCAGCACCACCGGCGCCATCTTGATCGCTTCCGGCCGCGTGCCGACCACGCACAGGATCACCGGCTTGCGCATCCGTTTCCGCCCCCCAACACGGAACCGAAATTATCGATCAATTGAGCGCTTTCGCAAGTCCGCCCCCCGATGTGGACCATGAAGTGATCACAGCCGATATTTCCTTTCGTGCGAAGTTGCGGCAAAGCGGCGATCGCAATTCACCCTCGGGGTCTGATCACAAGGCTTTCCATGCTGTCTAAACTGCTTCGCCGTTCGCGTTTGCCGGCTACGTCTCTTGCGCTCGCGATCATGCTTTCGGGATGCGCGTCCCTTCCCTCCAGTGGCCCCACCGCGGGTAAGGTCCGGGCCGCGGCGAATGATCCTCGTGGGCTCGGTTTCCAGATCGTCAATCTCGACGCGACGGCGTTTCGCCAGCTTGCGGGTGCGACCGGCCCGACCACCGAGGGACGTTTTGCTCCGCTGGCGCAGGACGCCAGGGTCGATCGCATCGCGCCGGGCGACGAATTGCAGATCAATCTCTACGAAGTTGGAGTGACCTTGTTCGGTTCGCCTTCAGGTTTGGGTGAGACCGCAGCTGGAGCCGGGCCGGCGGTCGAGAGCGGCGCTGCTACTGCGCGGCGTTTCGGGCCACTTACAGTGGCCAGCGATGGCACGATTCGCTTGCCTTATGCTGGCAGGCTGCAGGTTGCGGGTAGCACCGCTTACGACGTTCAGCGCATGATTGAGCAGGCTTTTGCTGGTAAGTCGCAAAATCCACAGGCGCTGGTAACGATTGTCTCTAGTCCGGCGAACAGCGTGTACTTGTTCGGCGATGTAGCTCGTCCCGGTAGGCAGCAACTTACTGCTGCGCGCGAACATATTCTTGATACCCTCGCGGTGTCCGGCGGTGCCAGAATCGCCAGCGATGATACGACCGTGCGGCTCACCCGCGCCGGTCAAACCGTCGCTATGCGACTCGGGGATATTCGGCCGAGCAGTTCCGATGATCTCCTGCTTCAGCCGGGCGATCGCGTGGAACTGGTCAAGGAGCCGCGCAGTTACAGCGTGTTCGGCGCCAGCCAGCGAGTGTCGCAGGTGCCGTTCGAAGCGCCGAGCGTTTCGCTTGCCGAAGCACTGGCCCGTGTCGGTGGTCCGAACGACGCGCAGGCGGATCCGAGTGCGGTGTTCCTCTTCCGCTATGATGCGGCGGCGGTCGCGGCCGGCAAGCCGATCATCTACCGGCTCGATCTGATGCGGCCCGAATCCTATCTGATCGCGCAGGCATTCCCAATGCGTGACAAGGATCTGATTTATATCGCGAATGCTGCGTCTGGCCCTGTCACCAAATTCGTCAGCATCATCAACCAGCTCTTTGCTCCGGTGCTGACGGCAGTGGTCGTGAGCGACCAGATTCGGAACTGATTCGAATGGCGGGGTGCCGTCGCACCCCGCCAAAACCCCCGGTTTTCGGGCTTCCCAAAAAAATGAAATCGGGTTGTCATAAAATTGCTTGACCCGACTCAGGGTCGAGCATAGAAGCCCCTTCACCGGCGGCGGTGAGTTGGTTTTCCCGGTTCGCTTCCGCGCCTCCTAATCGGATCGTTAGAAACGATCTCCTCCGGATCCAAGGTTCGGGGCGGTTAGGTGGCGTTTCGGTTCTTTGACATTGTTGGATTGATGAAGGGACGTGTGGACGGCGGTTGGCCGGCTGCTGTGGGCGTTGAGGCCACGGTTAGTCGGTAAACTTAATGCCGTTCCATATTGTCCTGCTTACACA
>NZ_SACN01000006.1 GCF_004005865.1 Sphingomonas crocodyli | reverse complement strand
GACCTGTCACGGCCCGGATGCGGAGCGAGCTCTGCTCCGGGCCGGTCCTGCATCCCCAGGCTGATCGGGCGAGAGGATGGTGGAGCGACTAACCCAAATGGTTCGTTTTGTCAAGGGTGTTCTGTAAATGTTCCATATCTCGTCATTGCGAGCGCAGCGAAGCAATCCAGGCCCGCATGTGAGAGGCGCGCGGCCCAACTCTAGTGCGGGCCTGGATTGCCGCGTCGCCTGCGGCTCCTCGCAATGACGAGGAGGGTGGGAAAGCGGACGTCACGCTCGATCTATGCGTGCGGCGTAGCAGCCGCGTTTGGCGTAGTGGGCGTGGAGGTAGGCGACTGCGGGATCGGCGAGGAAGCGGGCGATCAGGGGTTCGATGGCGCGGCCGTCGATCAGATCGGCATCGATCATGTCGTGGTTAGCATCGAAGGCGCGCAGCGAGATCGGGCGGATGCGGATCGCGTGGGGGATGGTGTCGATTTCCGACCAGGCAGCCTTCGCGCCCTCGCGCACGAAGATGGCGTGGCTCGCGCGATACGGTGTGTCGGCGGGCTGGTGGACATGGTTGATCAGGATCGCATGTTCGCCGGGCAGCAGATCGCGCATCTCGACGCGATCGGGAAAGCCCGGCGCGGTATCGACGACGTAGCGGCGCGCGCCCTCCGCCGCGAGGTCTTCGTCCGACAGGCCGTAGAGGTGGCGGAAGGGGGCGGGATCGAGGCCGGAAAGGCGGAAGGACATGCGAGGCTCCATGCGGTGAGAGCCCGGATATGGCCCCGCACAGGCCAGCGCGCGTCCCGCTTCTTGTTGTCGAAATTCGCAGTGGCGAAGCGGCGTTCTCTGCTTTGACAGTGTGTCACGGGCTGGTTAGCCTCCCATCCCACGACGGGGCAAAGACTCTGCGGGAGATATGGATGGCTGAGGAAAAGAAGGTCGAGGACCGCTGGTTGCTCGTGGAGCCGATCAAGATCGGCCTGCTGGGGATGGAATGGCGCAAGTTCGAGCGCGAACTTCGGATGGCGTTTGACGAGGGCATCGAACGCAATCTGATCGATCGCCGGTACGAGTTCATCTTCGAGGATAATGCCGGCCTGCCGCAGAATACCGCGCATGGCGGCATTCAGGGCTTTCACCGGCTGTGCGATGCGGGCTGTGTCGCGGTGATCGGCGCGAACTATACCGACAGCGCGATCCCGCTGGTCGAACATGCCAATGCGCGCAAGGTGCCGATCGTCAGCATGTGCGGGACCGATCAGTTTCATGGCGAATATTGCTTCCGCGTCGGCAATGGCGATGTGGGCGACGAACCGGCCCTGATCGCCAGCTGGCTGAAGCGGCAGGGGCATAAGACGGTCGCGGTCGTCAGCCCCGCATCGCCGATCGGGGAGGAATATTTCTTCTTCCTGCGGCAGGAATGCCGGCGGCTGGGCATTTCGATCGCGGCCGTCCAGTCGGTGAACCTCAAGAGCGTCGATCTGGCGGGGACGTTCGCCAAGCTGCGCGATGCGAATGCCGATGCCTTGTGCTGGCTGGGCTATGGCGGGCTGGTCGTCTCCGGCGACGTGCGGCGCGGGCTGGAGGAGATCGGCTGGGATCCGCCGCGGATCATGTCGACCGCGTTCATGCAATATATCTGGGGCTTCGATCAGCTCGAAGGCTGGGTCGGCATCGATCAATGGTGCCCGGAAAATCCGCGGATGCATCTGTTCCACGAACGCTTCAAGGCGCGCTATGGCGAGGATCCGTGGATGTGGCCGAACGCGATCCCCGGTCTCGCCTATGACATGGCGGCGATCGTGGTGGAGGGGATCCACCGCGCGCCGATCATCAGCGGGCCGGGCGTCAAGAAGGGGATGGAGCGCATCCGCTGGATGCCGGCCGTCACCGGCGGGCCGAACACGCATATCTCCAGCGGCCCCTATGACCATCAGATGTTCAAGGGGGACTGGCTTCACTACGGGCTGGTGAAGGGCGGAAAGCTGGAATTTGCCGGGCTGTTCGAAGCGACCGACGATTACTAACCCATCGTCCTCACAAGTATTTACGTCACCCCGGACTTAATCGGGAATGATATACTTGACAAAGCAACCCTTCGCCAGTAGGTAGAGGGCATGGATATCACCGCGCCCCGCTTTACGAACGAAGACGCCGCCCGCGAGCATCTGGAAGCCCTGCGCTGGCCGGAAGGTCCGGTCTGCCCGCATTGTGGATCGCTGAACGCGAAGCGGCTCCCGGCGCAGCGTGGGCGTCCTTCAAAGGCTCACCCGGAAGGCGCGCTCCGCAAGGGTCTGATCCAGTGTAACGACTGCCGCGAGCAATACACCGTGACGGTCGGGACGCTGTTCGAAAGCAGCAAGATCGCGCTTCACAAGTGGGTGCTGGCGACGTTCCTGCTTTGCTCGTCGAAGCGTGGCATGTCGGGCCACCAGCTTGCCCGCATGTTGGGCGTGACGCAGAAAACGGCGTGGTTCATGTCGCACCGCATCCGCGAAAGCATGCGCCCGGTTGACGGCGAACCGCCGCTGGGTGGCGAAGGCAAGGTCGTGGAAGCCGACGAAACCTTCATCGGCGGCAAGGAAAAGAACCGCCACAAGAGCAAGCGCACTGGCCGTCGTCTTGGCGGTAGCTGGGGTAAGGAAACGGTGTTCACGCTTGTTGAGCGTGACGGTCGCGTCCTTTCAACTCACGTCCAGAGCGTCACGGCTGCAAACCTTCGCCCGATCCTCGTTGAGCAGATCGACAAGGCGACCCTGCTTTGCACCGACGACGCTGGCCAGTATCGCCACATGCACCGCGCCTTTAAGCATGAAATCGTGAACCACGGCGCGGAGGAATATGTTCGCGGCGTCGCCCATACCAACACGGTTGAGGGATTTTTCTCGATCCTCAAGCGCGGCGTTGTCGGCACCTACTACCACATGTCACCTAAGCATCTGCACCGCTACTGCGTGGAGTTCGACTTCCGCTACAACACGCGCAAGACCAACGATTTCGAGCGTTGCGAAATCGCGCTCAAGGGGATCGAAGGGCGCCGCCTTACCTATCGGCGGACTGACAACATCGCCGCCTAAGAAGGTCGGACCGCCACGCTCGATCGGTGAAAAGCGTAAACGCTACTTCCGCTGATCCTTTGGTTTCGGACTCGACTCTTTTGTCTCTTTGTGCGGCTTAGGCGGCGTGTTGAGCATGGTGCGCAGCACGTCGTCTGTCTGTTGATCGGCTGTCATGAATGATGATCCCTCCAGTGAAGCCTACTATCTGGCGCTAGGGCGCTTTATAGACCATTTCGCCGGCATTGAGCAGGCCTTCCATAGCTATCTATGGATAGAGACAGCCGTCGACATCTCGGTTCTGAAAGCGATTTTGCCCGATACTCGCATCGGCAACGTATCCAGCGCGATCCGGAAAATTTGGCTCTCAAAGGGGAAAGAGCCTCCAGCATTGTTCGAAAGAGCAATCCAGCAGGCCGGTATTCTCCAGTCAATGCGCAACAATATTTGTCATGTTCGCGGCGGCCTTACGGACAAAGGCTTGGTTATATCTAACATGGAAATAGCACTCCCGGGAAAGGGGGTGGAGCGGGTGGTGACTATTCAGGATCTAAATGATGCCTCGCATGATCTTAGAATAATCGGAGCCTGTCTCGCGGCCCTCTCTAGTGAGGCCACCCATCTACCGCCATCCGCCACGCTTCTTCCTTGGGATAAAATCGCGCTAACTCCATGGCGGTATAAACCACCGCAACAGCGTTCCAAGGATCGTAAAGATCAAAAACCGCCTCGCGGGCAGCGTCGCCAGCCCACTTCATAGCGTCGGTAATTTCAAACGCCGGCCTGTCGACTAAGGCGTTAATATCGCTAGATTGCTTTGTCAAGTATATCACTCCCGACTTAATCCGGGGTCCCGCTTTTGGCCGACGCTGGAAGAAGAAGCGGGACCCCGGGTCAAGCCCGGGGTGACGATCGAGGAGGGGAGGCCCCTTCGCTCGTCAGTAAACGTCCCGCCGGTACCGGCCCTGATCGATCAGGTCGTCGAGATTTTCGCGGTCGAGGATGCGGGCGAGGGTGGTGTCGACGTCGCCGGCCATGCCCGACAGGCTGCCGCAGACGAAGATCGCGCCGCCGGCCATGACCCAGCTCATCACCTCTTCGGCGGCGGCCTCGATCTGATCGGCGACATAGCGCGGGCCTTCGCCATCGCGCGAGAAGACGAGGTCGCAGCGTTCCAGGTGGCCGCTGGCGATCCATTCGGCGATCTCGTTGCCCAACAGGCTATCATGCGCGCTGTTGCGTTCGCCGAAGATCAGCCAGTTGCGCGTGCCCGCCGGCCGCGCCTTGATGTGCGCGCGCAGGCCGGCAATGCCGGTGCCGTTGCCGACGAGGATCATCGGGGTTTCGTCGCTGGGCGGGGCGAAGCCGCTGTTTGCACGCAGCCGCATGCCGATCGGCGCGCCGACCGGGGCCTGATCGCACAGCCAGCCCGATCCGAGGCCGAACGTGCCGTCTTCCAGTTCGCGCAGGCGCACGACCAGTTCGACGCCGCCGTCGGATGGCAGCGAGGCGATCGAATATTCGCGGTGGGGCAGGCTGGGCGCCTGTCCGCCGGTCAGGATCGGATCGGCGGGGCCGGGATAGATTTCGGCGATCGCGCCGGGGATCCATTCGGGCAGGTCGCCCTGCGGCTCCAGCCGGATATGCCAGACGGGCTTGCCCGCGCTGCCGGGGTTGAGATGATCGCGCCGTGCGAGCCGCCACGCGCCATATTCTGGCGGCGCCCAATCGGGTTCGGAGCGCGAGGCGCCGAACAGCCAGAGCTGCTGCTGCCAATGGTGGAGCGCACCGACATCGCCATTGTCGACCTCGACCAGATCGGTGAGCGGATGCGCACCCTTCGCGCGCAGGAAATGATCGAGCTTGTGGCCGAAGCCGCAATAGTGGGCGTAGCTGCTGTCGCCGAGCGCGAGCAGGGCATATTCGAGCCCGTACAGCGCGGGCAGATCGCGCTGCAGGAAGCGTTCGGCGCCGTCGGGGGCGTCGCCTTCGCCGGTGGTGCTGGCGATGATCAGGGCGGACTTGGCGCCTGCAATCTGATCGTTGGTGACGGTGGCGATCGGCAGGATGCGGGTGTTGACGCCCGCATCGCGCAAAGCGCGGCCGGTGCGCAGCGCCAGATCCTCGGCAAAGCCCGTCTGGCTGGCCCACAGGACGAGCGTTACCGGCTCGTTCGTATCGGCGACGGGCATATCGGCTGGCTCGGCCTCGCGGCGCTGGAAGCGCGTGCGGATATAGATGCCCAATGTGAGCGCGGCCCAGGCCGAGATGGCGGCGCCCGCCCAGGCGAATTGCTGAAATTCAACGTCCATCACGCGTCCAACATGGCACGCGCCGGTGCCGATAATATTTCGTTTCCGTCACAATCGCCCGATATCAACAGGCGCGCGGCCAGGCCGCGGCGTTCGGCATATTCGGCCGCCGCCGCCCGATCGAGGACGCTCAGCGCGGTCGCTTCGGCATCGGCGGTCATGCAGTCGGCGGCGATGACCGATGCCGATCCGGTGCCGCTGGCCGAAGGTTGGCCTGTGCGCGGATCGATGCTGTGAGGAAGGCGATTCTGTCCAATAGCATGGTGGCGACGATAATCGCCGGATGTTGCGACGCACAATCCACAAAGTGCGACGCGCAAGGCTTCGCATTCGATTTCAGGATGCGTTTCGAGCTCGACCCACCACGGCTGGCCATCGGGTTTCACCCCTTCGCCGCGCAATTCACCACCGATCTCGATCAGATGATTGGCGATTCCCGACTCGCGTGCGACCGCCGATAGGCGATCGACCGCAAAGCCCTTCGCGATGCCGGAAAAGTCCAGAAAGACGCCGCCCGGCTGACGGGCACGGCGGGCATCGCGATCAATCTCGATGCGGCGCCAGCCGGTCTGCGCGAGCGCGTCGGCAATCTCGCCGTCAGAGGGCAGGCGATCGACCGCGCCCGGGCCGAAACCCCAGATGTCGACCAGCGCGCCGGCGGTCGGATCGAAGGCGCCGCCGCTCGCCGCCGCAATGTCGAGCGCGGTCGTCAGCACGGTGAAGAAACGTTCGGGCAGGGTGAACCACGAACCCGCCGGCGCGGTGTTGAACCGCGAGATGAGCGAGGCGGGTTCCCAAGTGCTCATTTCGGCGATGATGGTCGCGAGTTCGCGCTCCATCGCGGCGCGGACGGCATCGGCTCCGGACGGGTCGGCCAGGACGAGCCGCGCCGACCAGCGCGTGCCCATCGTCGCGCCGCCAATGTCGACGACGTGGCCGTGCGGCATCCGGCGCGCGAGGACCAGA
The DNA here is from genome assembly GCF_004005865.1 of Sphingomonas crocodyli. Taxonomy (NCBI): domain Bacteria; kingdom Pseudomonadati; phylum Pseudomonadota; class Alphaproteobacteria; order Sphingomonadales; family Sphingomonadaceae; genus Sphingomonas; species Sphingomonas crocodyli. The sequence goes on along the minus strand of NZ_SACN01000006.1, from coordinate 181,622 downwards.
GGGTCCACGCGCGTCGGTATCAGCAGCCTTGGTTCGGCCTCCGTAAAGGGCGGAGGAGTAGTCATATCGGCAAGAATCAGGGGGTCAGAACCTCGATCGTCGCCGCATAGCTCATGCGACGCTCGGTCGCGCCCTGCACGGTCGGCGCGCCCTTGGCACTGGCGCCGAGCCAGTACATGCCGGCTTCCGGCCACTTGATTTCGACCACGCCGTTCGCATCGGTCGTCAGGCTGATTTCGCCGCGGGCATCGCGATAGCGCGTGCCGCCGGGGATCAGAGTGACGGCGATGTTCGCCGCAGGCTTGCCGTCCGCCAGGAAGCGGAACTTGGCAGGCTCGTCGGTCACGAAGTCGCTCATGTGGCCGACGGGTTCGAGTTCGAGGCCCTTGCCGGTCGGCTTGAACGCCGCGCCTTCGCTCGGCGCGCCGAGGGTGACGAAGCTTTCGACCCGCGACGACATTTCGTTGATGCGCACGTCGGTGGCATCGGCCGGGATCGACGATGCGATCTTGTCCGGCGTGATGTCACGCGGGAGGCGCTTCATCTCGCCATTCTGCTTGTAACCACCCATCACGCCACCGCCGGTGTTCGTGATCTTGTAGGTGCCCTGCTGCGTCAGGTGCAGATCGAAGCTGCTGCGCTGCTTGGACGTCACGCCGCCTTCGACCGCGACTTCGCTGCCGTCCGGCGCCCACACCTTCACATTGGTGAGCGGGGCGGGGCGTTCGGGTGCGAACAAAGCCTCCGATACGCCGACGTCGATCGTGACCCAGGCGTCCTGCCCGTCGGCCATCGTGCTCGACGGCAGGATCCACGGGTGATGCGCCTGCGCCGCGCCCGACATGGCGAGCATCGAGACGGCGCCGAGCGCCGCCAATATCCGCGTCTTGATCATGGTTGGTCCTCCCCAGCTTATTTCTTGACGACCGCGGTGACGGCGCCGAGTTCGTTCGTGCCGCTCGCCTTGGCGGTGCCGCCGGCGAGGTTGATCGGCAGGCGCACGACTTCGCGGCCGCCGCCTTCGCGCGATGCTTCGACGACGAGGTCATACTTGCCGACCGGCAGGTCGCCGGTGTTCAGCGTCACCTTCGCCGGCCCCGGTGCGTGGGTCGCGCCGCTGATGCCGTCGGCCGGCAGCTTCATCGTGCGGCCGCCCTTGCGCCACCAGGTGCGCATTTCGTTGACCCACTTGGTGCCGGCATTGTTGCGCTTGCCCAGATCATACCAGACCGCGAGCGTCTTCGGCGCGACGGTGCCGCCCGGCTGTTCGACGAAGATCGCCACATAGGGCTTATGATATTCGGCGACCGTGAGCTTCGGGATGGTGACGGTCAGGTCGATCGTGGCGGCGGTCGTCACGGTCGCGGGCGCCGCGACGGCGATGCCGGTGAGTGCGAGGCTGTAGGAAAGGCGCATCGACGAGATTCCCCCTTAGTGAATGAACAGGATGATGATGAGCATGGGCACCAGCAGGCCGAAGCCCACCAGCGGCCAGGTGCTGGGACGGCGGCGCGCATGCATCTGCAGCAGCACCAGGCCGGTGATCGAAAACAGCAAGGCGGCGACCGCGAAGATATCGATGAACCAGGCCCACGCCTTGCCGGTGTTGCGGCCCTTGTGGAGATCGTTCGCCCACGCGATCCAGCCGCGATCGGTGCGTTCGTAGCTGACGTCGCCGCTCAGCCGGTCGATCGACAGCCATGCGTCGCCGCCGGGGCGGGGCAAGGGCAGGTAGATTTCCTCTTCGGACCATTCGGCGTCGGCCGACGCGGGCAGGCGCGTGCCGATCTTCTCCGCCGCCCAGGCGCGGACGTCTTCGGGAAGCGGGGCCTTGGTGCCGTCGGGCTTGGCGGGCAGCGACTGGAGCAGGGGCGCGGGCAGGACGGCCGATTTCTGAACGCTGCTGGGGCTCGCATCGATATCGGCGGTGTGGTTCAGCGTGATGCCGGTGAAGGAGAACAGCACCATCCCGATCATCGAGACGGCGGCGCTGATCCAGTGCCAGCGGGTCAGATGCTTCAGCCAGAAGCCTCGGCGGGCCTGCGCGGCGAATTCGTTTGCTTTGGGATCGGCAGGCTGAGCGGACACGTTTGGCGGAATTCCAGTCTGGAGTCTCGCCGCCTTAGGGCGAGTCCGGGCCGTTCGCAATAGTTTTGATAATCATTCTCATTTGCGGAAGCTGCGACCGGCAGTGCCTATTTGCTGTCGAGCCGCCATACGCCATCCCACGATGCGGGCGGGGCGGCCTCGATCCGGTCGAGCCGGGCTAGCATCTTGAGCGCGGGGGCGTCGTCCACGCAGGCGGCGAAGGCTACGCGCGCGCCGGCCCAGTCGCCGGCGCGATAGAGCCGTATCGCTTCGGCATAAGCGGTGTGGAGCGCAAGGCGATCGGCGGGGAGATCGCCCGCCATCGCCGCCAGTTCGTAGATTGCGACCGGTTGTTCGCGGCCGACGACGCGGACCACGTCGATCTCGCGCGTCACGATCGCGTCGCCCGCCAGATCGCGGGTCGCGGCGTCGATCAGGATGCGGGTGCCATAGACCTTGTTCACCCCCTCCAGCCGCGAACCGAAGTTCACCGTGTCACCCATCGTGGTGAAGCTGCGCGCATGATCGGAGCCGACCGATCCGACGACGACTTCGCCCGTCGCGATGCCGATGCGGATGTCGATCGCGGGCAGATCGCGCCGCATGCCGACCAGATCGGGAATGTCGGCGCGGAAGCGATCGAGCGCCGCCAGTTGATCGAGCGCGGCGCGGCAGGCGAGTTCGGCCTGCGCATCGGCCTCGACGAAGGGCGGCACCCAGAAGGCCATGATCGCATCGCCGATATATTTGTCGATAATCCCCTGCCGATCGCGGATGCACGCGGACATGGCGCTGAAATAGGCGTTGATCAGGCGGACGAGCGTGGCAGGCGCGAGCCGTTCGGACAAAGGCGTGAAGCCGGCAATGTCGGAGAAGAAAACGGTCGCGACCTGCTTTTCGCCGATCGTCGATCGATCCGCCTCAGCGCCGACCAGCCCGGCGACGACGCGCGGATCGACATATTGGCCGAAGGTGGCGGTGATCCGTTCCTTCTCGCGCAGGCCCACGATCATCTCGTTAAAGGCGCGGGTGACGTCGCCGATCTCGTCGGCGGTCGTGACGGGGATTTCGGCGTCGAGCTGCCCCTGCCGCACGGCATGCGCGCCCGCGTGAAGCCGGCTGATCGGGCGGGTGAGCCCGCGCGCGACCGCCCAGGCGAGCATCAGCCCGACAAGGCCCGCCGCGCCGATCAGCAGGAAATTGGCCTGCATCGCGCGCTTCTGATTGTCGCCGACGATGAGCGCGCCGGCGGCGACGAAGCCCTCGATCTCATGGCTGACCGCGCCGGTGACGCGTTGAATGTCGGCGATACGCAGCCGCGCCTCGGCGCGGGCGGTCTCCTCGCCCCGGCACACACGCTCGGTCAGGTCGCCCAGCAATTTGTGGCTGGCGGCGAGTTCGTCGAGCATCGGTTCGAGCCGGGCGAGTTCGAGCTTGTTGCGCTCAAGAACGGCCATGCGCGCCGCCTTCGATCGATAGGTGCGCGCCTGTGCGATCAGTTCGTCGCTGGTGGCGAGGCGGCGGCGGACGACCTTCGCGCATCCCGGACCGGCGGGATAGGGCGCGCCCAGTTCGGCCGTCATAGCGCTTTCGACCTCGGCGATCGTGATCGCCATCGGGAACAGCGCGTGGTTGAAGGTGCGCAGTTGCAGATGCACCTGTTCGGTCAGCCGGCCCGACCAGACAGCCGCCATCGCCATGACGATCAGCAGGACGACCGCCACCCCGAAAATCTTGACGCTGATAGACCTGAGCAGCACCGCCATGCCCGATCCCCTCCGCCGCCGACTATTCGTTGCACGGCCGTAATTTGCAAGCCGACTATATCCCTCCTCCCCCGCTAGGGGGAGGTGGCGCCGAAGGCGACGGAGGGGGCGGGCGGCGGCCACCTCCAGATCATCGCTGACCTCCCCCTCCGTCAGCTTGCGCTGACACCTCCCCCTGGCGGGGGAGGATGAAGATGAAGTCAGATATAAAGATATCTTTATATTTGCATTTGCTGCCCCGGCTCTCTATTCGGGGCGCCATTCCGCCGGGCGAGCCATGCCCGGTGCTGTCCCGAGGAGACGACCGTGGCCACCGCCGCAGCTACCGACTTCAACGATTATGTCATCGCCGATCTGAGCCTGGCCGAGTTCGGCCGCCGCGAGATCGAAATCGCCGAAACCGAAATGCCGGGCCTGATGGCGCTCCGCTCCGAGTTCGGCGCTTCGCAGCCGCTGAAGGGCGCGCGCATCACCGGCTCGCTCCACATGACGATCCAGACCGCGGTTCTGATCGAGACGCTGGTTGCGCTGGGCGCCGAAGTGCGCTGGGCGACCTGCAACATCTTCTCGACCCAGGATCACGCCGCCGCCGCCATCGCCGCTGCGGGCATCCCCGTCTTCGCGATCAAGGGCGAGAGCCTGGCCGATTATTGGGACTATGTCGGCGACATCTTCAACTGGGGCGCCGGCACGGACGGCCAGACCGCCAACATCATCCTCGACGACGGTGGCGACGCCACGATGTTCGCGCTGTGGGGTGCGAAGCTCGAAGCCGGCAAGACGCTGGGCGAGCCGGAAAATGACGAGGAAGTCGAGTTCCAGCGCGCGCTCAAGGCGTTCATCGCCAAATATCCGGGCTACCTGACCGAAACGGTCAAGAACCTGCGCGGCGTTTCGGAAGAGACCACCACCGGCGTCCACCGCCTGTACGAGATCGCGAAGAAGGGCGAGCTGCCCTTCCCCGCGATCAACGTCAACGACTCGGTGACGAAGTCGAAGTTCGACAACCTGTACGGCTGCAAGGAATCGCTGGTCGACGCGATCCGTCGCGCCACCGACGTCATGCTGGCCGGCAAGGTCGCCTGCGTCGCGGGCTTCGGCGACGTCGGCAAGGGTTCGGCCCAGTCGCTCCGCAACGGCGGCGCGCGCGTGATGGTCACCGAAATCGATCCGATCTGCGCGCTGCAGGCCGCGATGGAAGGCTTCGAAGTCGTGACGATGGAAGAGGCCGTGACCCGCGCCGACATCTTCTGCACCGCGACCGGCAATGCCGACGTGATCACCGCCGAGCATATGAAGGCGATGCGCCCCAACGCGATCGTCTGCAACATCGGCCACTTCGACAGCGAGATCCAGATCGCCGCTCTGTCGAACTATGAGTGGACCGAAGTGAAGCCGGGCACCGACATCGTGAAGTTCCCCGACGGCAACCAGATCATCGTGCTGGCCAAGGGCCGCCTGGTGAACCTGGGCTGCGCGACCGGCCACCCGTCGTTCGTCATGTCGTCGAGCTTCACCAACCAGGTGCTGGCGCAGATCGAACTGTGGACCAAGCCCGGCCAGTACGCGAACGAAGTGTTCGTCCTGCCGAAGCACCTCGACGAAAAGGTCGCGGCGCTCCACCTCGAAAAGCTGGGCGTCAAGCTCACCAAGCTGACCGAAAAGCAGGCGAGCTACATCGGCGTTTCGACCGAAGGCCCGTTCAAGCCGGATCACTATCGCTACTGATCCAGCAGCGATCGCAAGATCAGAAGGGCGGGGCTTCGGCTCCGCCCTTTTTCGTTAGGTGGCGATTGTGTGTGACAGCATGATTCCCTCGCCCATCAAATCCCTCTAAGACAGCGCGCATGACCGCGCCCTTCGCCGCTGCGAGCGAGCCCGCATGATCGAGATCGACGCCACCGCGACGGCCATATTGTCGGCGCTGCTGGCGCTGTGGCTGGCGTCGGCGGTGGCCGCGATCTTCATCGGGTTGCGGCGCGATGTCGTCGCGCGCTCGCACGCGGCCGAGATCGAGCGGCTGACCGCGCTGCTCGCCGCGACGCCGGGCGCGCCGATGCTGGTGGCGCCCGACGGGCGGATCCACGCCGAGGACCGCTTCGCCGCGATCCTGGGCGTGCGCGAGGTTCCCGCATCGCTCGACGCCTTGTCCAACATGGAAACAGGCGGGCTGGCCGCCGCCGATGCCGAGGCCTTGCGCGCTGAGATCGAAGGCATTCGTTCGACCGGGCGGCCCTTCATCCGCGCGCTGCATCTGGCGGGCACCCATCGGGTGCTGATGGCCGAAGGGCGGATCGCGCCGCGCGCGCTGGGCGAAGGGCTGCTGATCTGGCTGTTCGACCAGAGCGAGGCGATGGGCGAGATTCGCCTGCTGTCCGATGAGGCCGAGCGGATCAGCGAGGCGCTCGACAGCTGCCTTGCGCTGATCGAGGCGGCGCCTTTCCCGATGTGGCATCGCGGACCGGACCTGCGGCTGGCGCTGGTCAATTCGGCTTATGTGAACGCGGTCGAGGGGGTGAGCGCCGAACAGGTGGTGACGCGCGGGATCGAACTGATCGACGGATCGGGCGACGCGCCGAGCCCCAGCGCCGCCCGCGCCTATGAAAGCGGGCGCGTTTCGACCCAGATTGTGCCCGTGACCCTGGGCGGGCAGCGCAAGATGATGCGTATCGTCGATGTGCCTATGGGCGCGCATGGCGTGGCGGGCTATGCGGTCGACGTGCAGGAATTGGAGGCGATCCGCGCCGAGCTGGGCAGTTTCCAGTCGGCGCAGCGCGACCTGTTCGATCATCTCTCCGCCGGTGTCGCGCAGTTCACCGCCGACCGCAGCCTCGTCTTCTACAACCAGAACTTCCTGCGCCTCTTCTCGATCCGGCCCGAATGGCTGCGCGACGCACCCGAATTCGATCGCGTGCTGGAGCGGATGCGCGACGCGCAGAGCCTGCCCGAAGTGCGCGATTTCCCCGGATGGAAGAATGATCGCCGCGCCTGGTTCAACGCGGTGTCGGCGATCGAGGAAAACTGGACCCTGCCCGCAGGGCGGCACGTCCGCGTCGTGGCGCAGCCGTTGCCCAACGGCGGGCTGCTGCTGCTGTTCGAGGACCGGACCGAGCAGATCCAGCTGACCAGCGCGCGCGACACGCTGCTGCGCGTGCGCGCCGCGACGTTCGACAATCTGTTCGAGGCGATCGGGGTGTTCGCGGCGGACGGTCGCCTGACGCTCTGGAACAACCGCTTCGCCGAAATGTGGGCGCTGGAAGAGGCGGACCTGGCGCAGAACATGCGGGTCGACGCGATGGTCGACAAGGTCGCCGCGCGCCTGCTCGATCCATCGCGCGCGCAGAAGATCCGCGATCTCGTCCGCATTGCCACGGTCGATCGCCAGCGCGAGCGCGGGCGCCTGAGCCTTGCCGACGGGCGTCATTTCGATTTCGCGGTCGTGCCGCTGCCCGACGGCAACGCGCTGTTCACCCTGCTCGACATCACCGCGAGCCGGGGGATCGAGGAGGCGTTGCGCGAACGCGCCGATGCGCTGGAGGAGGCGGACCGGCTCAAGACCGCCTTCGTCGCGAACATGAGCTACGAATTGCGCGTGCCGCTCACCTCGATCCAAGGTTTCACCGAAATGCTGGCGGGCGGCTATGCGGGCGAACTGCCCGAAAGCGCGGGCGAATATGTCGAGGCGGTGCTCGCCTCGGTCGCGCGCCTGGCCTCGCTGATCGAAGATGTGCTCGATCTGACGCAGGGTGCGGCGGGGCAATTGCCGCTGACCGCCGAACTGGTCGACGTCGAACAATTGCTGCGCGATGCGGTGGAGGCGGCGGGGCCGGCGGCGATGGACCGGCCGATCACGCTGCAGGTCGAACTGCCCACCCAGCTCGGCACGATCCGTGGCGACGAACGCCGCCTGCGCCAGATCCTCGACCACCTGCTCGAAAACGCGATCCTCTACACCCCGCCGGGCGGCAAGGTGCGGCTGACGGCCGAGGGCGACGAGGATTGGGTCAGCTGGCGCGTCGCGGACACCGGACGCGGGATGGATTCGGATCAGCAGGCGCGCATCTTCGATGCCTATCCGCGCATCGACGGCACCGCCGAGGATGGATCGCGCAGCATCGGTATCGGCCTGCCGCTGACCCGCCAGCTGGTCGAGGCGCATGGCGGATCGATCACGCTGGACAGCGAACCGGGCGAGGGCACCGTCGTCATCATCCGCCTGCCGCGCACCGTGCCCGAGGACACGTCGTTCTGATGTATCTGGAAGACCCGGCGGCGACCGAGGCGGCGGGGCGCGCGCTGGGTGCGGTGCTGCGCGCAGGCGATGTCGTGACGCTGGCGGGCGATCTGGGCGCGGGCAAGACGAGCTTTGCGCGCGGCGTTCTGGCGGCTTTGGGGCTGGAGGGCGAGGTGGCGAGCCCGACCTTTCCGATCGTGCTGACCTACGATCCGCCCGAAGTGCGGCTGCCGCTCTGGCATGTCGATCTCTACCGGATCGAGGATGCGGACGAGTTGGAGGAATTGGGGCTGGATGAGGCGACCGATGGCGGCGCGCTGCTGATCGAATGGCCCGATCGCCTCGGTTCGCGCGGCTGGCCGGGGGCGCTGGCACTCTCGATCGAGCCGGAAGGAACGGGGCGTCGCTTGACTTGGGCTGCGGGCGCGGCATGGGAAGGCCGATGGCCATCGAAATGATCCCGCCGACGACGGCGCCCGATTTCCTCAACCGCAACGGATGGGCCGGCGCCGACATCTTGCCGCTGGCCGGCGATGCGAGCTTCCGCCGCTATTTCCGCGTGGTGCGTGAGGATCAGACCGCGGTGTTGATGGATGCGCCGCCCGAACATGAGGATAGCCGCCCCTTCCTGCAGATTGCGCGCCATCTGGACGCGACCGGATTCCGCGCGCCGCGCGTGCTGGCGGAGGATCTCGATCTCGGCCTGATCCTGCTCGAAGATTTCGGCGATGCGCGGATGAAGGAGGAGATCGATCTCGATCCCGCGCTCGAAATCCCACTCTACGAACAGGCGATCGACCTGCTCGTCGATCTCCACCGCCAGCCGTCGGGCGCGATTCCGCCCTACGATATGGAGGTCTATCAGCGCGAGGTGGGGCTGTTCCCCGAATGGTATGCCCCTGCGGTCGGCATCGAGGTGGACGAGGCGGGCTATCGCGCGGCCTGGGATGCGGTGCTGCGGCCGATTGCGGAGGACCAGTCGGTGACGGTGCTGCGCGATTATCACGCCGAAAATATCATGCGGCTCGATGACGGGCGGCTGGGCCTGCTCGACTTTCAGGACGCGTTGGCGGGACATCCGGCCTACGATCTCGTGTCGCTGTTGCAGGATGCGCGGCGCGAGGTGCCCAAGGATATCGAGCTGGCGATGCTCCGGCGCTATCAGGCGTCGCGCCCGATCGATATCGGCGCCTATGCGGTGCTGGGCGCGCAGCGCAATGCCAAGATTTTGGGCATCTTCACCCGGCTGTGGAAGCGCGACGGCAAGCCGCGCTACCTGCAATATCAGCCGCGCGTCTGGGTCTATCTGGAGCGCGATCTGGCGCATCCGGCCTTGAAACCGGTCGCGCGCTGGTTTGACGCAAATGTGCCCTATGCGAAGCGGGCAGCCGCCTGGGAAAATCTGCCCGCATGACGATACGAAAGCCGCTGGTCCTCCGGCCTAACCCCACCAAGCCGCCGGTCGGCGCGGCGATGATCCTGGCCGCGGGCCTCGGCAAACGCATGCGCCCGCTGACCGCGACGCGCCCAAAGCCGCTGGTCGAGGTGGCGGGGCAGTCCTTGCTCGATCACGTCCTCGATCGGCTGCGCGCGGCGGGGATCGGCAACGTGGTGGTCAACGTCCACTATCTCGCCGACGCGCTCGAAGCGCATTTGAAGCGCAAGGCGGGCGACCTGAACGTCGCAATCTCGGACGAGCGCGGCAAGCTGCTGGAAACGGGCGGGGGCGTGCTGAAGGCATTGCCGATGATCGATGCCGATCCGTTCCTGATCGCGAACAGCGACAATCTGTGGGTCGACGGCCCGGTCGACGCGATCCGCCTGCTCGCCGATCGCTGGGACGATGCGACGATGGACGCGCTGCTGCTGCTGGTGCCGCTGGCGCGCGCCAATTGCCACAGCGGGCAGGGCGATTTTCACATGGGGCCGGACGGCGTGATCGCGCGCCGCAAGCCCGCGAAGGTCGCGCCGTTCGTCTATACGGGCGTGCAGCTGGTGTCGAAGCGGCTGTTCGAGGGTGTCGAGGAGGGCAATTTCTCCTTCAACCTCCTCTGGAACCGCGCAATCGCGGCCGGGCGCGCTTATGGCGTCGTCCATCAGGGCCTGTGGTTCGACGTCGGATCACCGCCCTCGATCGGCAAGACCGAGGAATTGCTGGGACGGAACTAGGGGCGTGGTCTTTAAAGCAGACGGTCGGGAGGCGCCGCAAATGCGGGCTTCTAGCCTCGCTCCGACTTCCGTCGAAAGCGGACGGTCGCGCCGTTATTGAATCATTTTGAGCGCGAAAGAGCCTCTACCGTCCACCCACCTATTCGGACGCTGAAATCAACCTTCTACCATGCACTAAATCTCTGGTTTTACGCTTTAGGCCATGTGGGCCGGACGTCAGATTTGTCCAGCGGGGTATAGACTGGGTCGACTCCCTCCTCCACGAGTGGGCTGAACGTTCCAGGCTTTTCGGCATAAAGGTCCACCCACAACTCTACGGTCGCTTGTTTGACGTCCACCATGCAGTTCACCATCTCAACACCCGTTTCCGTGCGGCGGTACATCGACTGCGAATTGTTCGGCCAATGCACGGCGAAGCCGCACATCATATCAAGGTCATCGACCAGCACTTCCATCAGCCCTTTGTAGTGGCTGTCATATGGTATTGCCTGTCCCTTCCTAGCTCCCCAGACTAGGCGGGCATCAACCTCAAGCTGGAAGAACGCGGCGATAAACGCTTTTGCTTTGGTGATCAGGGTGTCGAGCTCATCGTAGGTCAGCTTGAAAGCCTTCGTCCCGCTGATCCCGCTACGCGACCGAAAACCATCGTCGGCCAGGATGAAGTCCGAATGTTGAACCGCGTTCCGCAATCTACTGTTGTAGAACTCGTCGTAAAGTTCCCCCACGGCTAAGCCAGCGTCTTTCGAAAACTGCTTTATCAGTTCAATTTTTCGACCTGTGCGGATGCCATTTTTGTCGAAGTTCTTTTGTTCCTTGGCAGTGAGGAAATCGAAGTACGGATTGGGGCTGTAGCCCTTTCCCAGACGGAAGCGCAGGAGGTTCATGATTACCTCATATGGTGCGTCCATTTCGACAATGTGGCTGTAAAGTAGCAAGCCAAGTCGCCACATCGTCCAACCATCTGGAAACCGGTCTTCGGGAAGCTCCAGCTTCATCAACCGATTTAGATCATTCAATATGTTCCTGCTCTCGGCGTGCGGATCCCAGCCCTTATCTTCCATTCCAAGGACACGAAGCAGAGAAGCAAAGTAGCGGATTATATCGTTACTGACTGGATCGTCTGGCAAAAACAGCGGCTCAAGGATTTTGATAAACCTGCTCCGGTGGCCTTCAAATATTGCTTCTGGATCGGACTCGGCCATGAAATCACTTGCTTTAGAGTTTGGAAGTGGAGGCAAATAATTTCATCAAATAATATGTGGGTCTGCGTGCAAACGCAAAAGGTTGTTTCATTGCTGAAATAAGGGGGCATTGCCTTCGTAGCTTGTTCGCTAAATGAAAGGCAGCTTTTCAAGACTCTTATCCGAAACTCGCCATTCCGCTTCCCACCCCATCCTCGTCATCGCGAGCGGAGCGAAGCAATCCATTCCGCGATTCGGAGTGGATTGCCGCGTAGCCTGCGGCTCCTCGCAATGACGAGATTTGGCGTTAAGGCGCGTTGATCGCCAGCTGGGCGGCGAAGGCGCGCTGGTAGGCCGGGCGGGCTTCGCCGCGGGCGACGTAGGCGGCGAGGTTGGGATATTCGTCGAGCAGGCCAGAGGCGCGCAGGCGTAGCAGCACCGACGCCATCATCAGATCGCCCGCGCTGAAATCGCCGTCGAGCCAGTCGGCGTTTCCCAGAGCGTCCGACAATTGCTGCAAGGTCGCGCGGATCCGGTCTTTGATCAGCGGCAGGCGTTCCTGCGTCCAGGGCTTGTCACCTTCGGCATAGCGCGAGGTTGATAGTTCGAGGATCGGCGGCTCGACCGTGTTGAGCGCCGCGAATATCCACATCATCGCGCGCGCCCGGCCGTCGCTGTCGGCGGGCAGCAAGCCGTTATGGCTCTGCGCGATGTGCAGCAGGATGGCGCCGGTTTCGAACAGGACGAGATCGCCCTCTTCATAGGTCGGGATCTGGCCGAAGGGGTGGAGCGCGCGGTGCGCGGGCTGCTTCATGGCTGCGAAGGAGACGAGGCGAACATCATAGGCCAGCCCGGCCTCCTCCAGTGCCCAGCGGACGCGGGTGTCGCGCGCCAGCCCCTGGCCGCCGTCGGGCGACTTTTCGAACGCGGTGATGGTGATCGTCACGCCCCCCAGCACTCCGACACGAACCTCTTCACCTCGCCCGCAAACTCGGCATCCTCGGGCGAGCTGCCGCCGAAGCCGCCGTGGGGCATGGCTTCGAAGATGTGGAGTTCGACCGGCACCTTCGCCCGGCGCAGCGCGCGGTGCATGCGGACGGCGTTGGAGAGGAACAGGTCGCGCGTGCCCGCCTGGATGAGCGTAGGCGGGAAGCCCTTCGTGAAATCGCCGAACAGGGGCGAGAGATAGGGATGGGCGAGATCGGCACCACCCGCATAGAGCAGGTTGGTGTTCATCAGCGGGCGGGGCAGGACGACATCGAGCCGCTGGTTGGTCTGAAACGTATCACCCGATTCGGTGAGGTCGATTTCGGGCGTCAGCAGCACCAGCCCGGCGGGCAGCGGCAGCCCCTCGTCACGCGCGCGCAGCGCGAGCGCAGCGGCCAGGTTGCCGCCCGCCGATCCACCGCCCACGACCAGCCGATCGGGCCGGTAGATATCGAGCAACGCGCGATAAGCGCCGACGCAATCGTCGAGCGCGGCGGGATAGGGATGTTCGGGCGGGGTGCGATAATCGATCCCATAGACGCGCACGCCGTGGAGCGTCGCCTGCAGCTGCGCGCCCATCCGGCTCATCTCGCCCTCACCATAGACCAGAGCGCCGCCGTGAATGTCGACATAAGCGCGGTCGTCCGCCGCCATATTGGCGGGGGTCGCGACATGGACGGTGGCGCCGCCCAGCGTGATGGTTTCGACCGTCGCGGTGACGCTGGCGAAGCGGGGCTGCATCATCTCGATGATCCGCGCATTCGCGATGCCCTTCAGCTCGCGCCACGCCGCATGGTCGTCGGGCGAGGGATTGGCGCCGAGCAGGCCGGCGGGCACGCCATCGGGGCCGACCATCGATTCGAGATGCGTGCGCGCCTCCGCACTGATCGATGCGGGCGGAGGGATCAGCCGCCCTTCGGTGCGCACGCCCTTATAGTCTTGGTCGGCCATGTTCGCTCTCCTGCTTATTGTTGAGCGCACTATGACCGATCCTCCCCCGGAGGGGGAGGGGGACCGGCGCAGCCGGTGGAGGGGTATTGGCCGGCAGCGATGCCCTTGCGGAGAGCTACCCCTCCGTCAGTCCTGCGGACTGCCACCTCCCCCTCCGGGGGAGGATTTTAAGGGAGGGGCCAGGGGGCGACGCCGAAGAAGCTCGCATTCTCGTCGGCCGAGTGGCGCATCAGCGTCGATCCGGTCATGTCGCGGGCGGTATCGATATGGGCGGCGAGGCTTTCGGCGGTGAGCGCGGCATCGTGGAAGCCGGTGGCGTTGAAGATCGCGTTGCGCGCGACGCGGCCTGCGCCGACGCTATAGAACTCGCCAGTCTCCCTGCACTCCGCCGAGCAGAAATAGGCGACCGCCTCGCCCACCAGATGCGGGGGAAAGTTCGCCATCCAGTCGATAAGCGCCTGTTCGGTGAGGCCACCGACCAGCCTTGTATTGCCGACAGGCAGCACGCCGTTGACGCGGATGTCGTACGGTTCGCCCTCGATCGCGGCGACGTTGGTGACGCCGAGCAGCCCCATCTTGGCCGCCGCATAAGCCGCCGTGCCCGACCGGCCGAGCATCGCCGAGGACATGATGTTGACGATCCGGCCGAACCCCTGATCGCGCATGTGGGGCCAGCAGCGGCGCAGCAGCATATAGCCGCCGATGAAGTTGGTGCGCAGCAGCCCCATCACCTGCGCATCGTCGAGCGCGTCGATCGTATCGCCGCGATTGCCGCCGGCATTGTTGACGAGGATGTCGACCCGCCCGAACGCAGCCAGCGCCGTGTCGACGATCGCCGCCGCGCTGCCATCCGCGCCGACATCCGAAGCATCGGCGATCGCCTGCCCGCCGAAGGCCGCGATCTCGTCGACCACGGCTTGCGCGACGTCGATGCCGCCCGCCTTGAGCGTCGAGACGCCGCCGCCATAATCGTTGATCACCACGCGCGCGTTGCGGCGGGCGAGCGAGAGGGCGATGTCACGACCCATGCCGCGCCCCGCACCGGTGACGATCGCCACGCGGCCTTCGAAGTCGATCGCCATATCCCCTCCAGTTTTCCGGCCGCTTGCTTTTGGATTCGGGACGCTAACGGTTGACCGGCGCGAAACCTACCCCGTCAGGGGTATCCTTGCGATGCGGCGTATTTGCGGGCGATCGGCCTCAATTGCATTCGGCGCGCGCAATCCGCGTTGCAGCATGGCAACGAAATGATCGGCCGGGCGCCAGCAACAAAACGCCCCTCGCTTGCCAGGCAAGGAGGGGCGCTTCGCAGCGGAATTTTTGGCGGTTAACCGCGCTTCTTGGCATCCGTGCGAACCGCGTCGCGCGCGGCGCAATCGTCGGCGCTGTAGGTGCCGCCATGATGGACTGTGCGGCCGCCCGCGGGGTGCGACTTGGGGGCGACATTGCAATGTTTCTGGTCGATCGGGCGATAGGCCATCGCCTGCAGCTTGCCCGGCGGAGTCGACACCACTTCATGGGTCTCGCCGATGCCGCCGGCCAGCGAAGGCGCGGAAATGGCGATCAGAGCAGCGGAGAAAACGGCACGGACGATCATTTTTTGACTCCTCATTCGGGGCGATTGGATGAGGAAAAGCTAGGTGTCCAACATTGCTGAAACACAGCCAATTGGTAATGAATCGTCGCTGTTTCTTGCGAATCTTCGCGCAGTCGTAACCTAGCAGTTGCCCGGTGATTTCAAATTGTTGCTGACCCTAAAAGGTCGTCGGTTCGCTGCAGTGCGGTGGTTGACGGTCGTGCGAGGCGTTCATAAGTCCTGCCTATCCCGGTAACGTTTGAGAAGGTCATATAAGCAGTGGCGGCGAGCACGATCCTGTTGGTTGAGGACGATCCCCCCCTGCGTATGTTGACCGCGCGCGCGCTGCAGGAAGACGGCTATGTCGTCCGCCCGGCGTCCTCGGCACCCGAAATGTGGATCGCCTTCGGGGCTGGTCCGGTCGATCTCGTCCTGCTCGATGTCATGTTGCCGGGAACCAGCGGCATTGAACTGTGCCGCCAGATCCGCCAGCGCAGCGACGTGCCGATCATCTTCATCAGCGCCAAGGGCAGCGAGACCGATCGCATCATCGGGCTGGAACTGGGCGCCGACGATTATCTGCCCAAGCCGTTCAGCACCCGCGAACTGGTGGCGCGCGTCCGCGCCGTTCTGCGTCGCGGCGGCATGGAGCGCCAGGGCGGCCTCGCACGCCAGAACGAAGCGCATTTCGACGGCTGGGTGGTGAACTTCCCGCGCCGCGAGCTGCGCTCGCCCACCGGCGCGCTGGTCGAGCTGACGGGCGCCGAGTTCGATCTGCTGTCGAGCTTCCTCAACAATCCGCAGCGCGTGATCGCGCGCGAACGCCTGATCGAACTGTCGCGCAACCGGCTGGGTGACTCGTCGGATCGCAGCATCGACGTGCTGATCAGCCGCCTGCGCCGCAAGCTGCAGCTGGCCGGCCAGCATGCGCCGATCACCACCGTGCGCGGCGCGGGGTATATGCTCAACGCCGAGGTCATGCGCGTTTGAAACATTTCGTCCGCCCGTCGCTGACGCTCGCGGGTCGAATCCTTGTCATCCTGCTGCTGACCATCACGGTCGAGTTCTGCACCAGCACCTTGCTCTACGAACGCGCGAGCCAGTTTTCGCTGCGTGAGGATGAGGCGCATCGCCTGGCCGAACATCTGGTCGTCACGCGCAAGCTGGTGTCCGAACGGCCGGTGCGCGAACGGCCGGCGATCGCGCGGCTGCTGACGACCGATCGTTATGACGTGCGCTGGGGGCCGGAACTGCCGCCGCCGCCGCCGCTGGCCGCCGAGCTGAGCGAGATGCAGCGCCAGATCGTTGCGTGGGAGCCGGCGCTCGCCAACACCAATCTCCGCCTCAAATTGTCGTCGCCCGGCCGCAATGCGCTGGTGACGGGCGGCCTGACCCTGCCCGACGGCACGTGGCTCTATTTCGGCATGCGCGAGGTGCAGACCGGCTGGGATCTGGCGCTGGGCCGCATCCTGCTCGCGCTCGTGCCCGCGGTCGGCATCATGTTGATCGGCGGCCTGCTGATCCGGCAGACGCTGCGGCCGATGAAGATGCTGGGCGATGCGGCGGGGCGGATCGGCTTCGGCGCGTGGACCCCGCTGCCCGAAACCGGATCGGGCGAAGTGCTGCGCGTGATCCGCGCGTTCAATGCGATGCAGGCGCGCATCCAGCGCCTGATCGACGACCGGACCGAGGCGCTGGCCGCGGTGGGCCACGATCTGCGCACCCCGATCGCGCGGCTCCAGCTGCGTATCGATACCCTGTCCGACGCGGCGACCCGCAATGCGATGCGCGAGGATGCGTCGGAGATGGAGGGGATGCTCGCCTCCCTGCTCGCCTATCTGGGCGGGGAAAGCGATCCCGAGCCGCGCGTGCGCGTCGACGTTGCGATCATGGCCGAAACGATCGTCGACGACCTTGCCGATCAGGGGCACGCCATCCGCTATGAAGGGCCGGAAAGCCTGGAGGCGATGGTGCGCCCGATCGACCTGAAGCGCGCGCTGGGCAACCTGACCAACAATGCGCTGCGTTATGGCCGCAACGTCCTCGTCTCGCTGGAGCAGGAGGGCGAGGTGATGCGCTTCCGCGTGTCGGACGATGGCCCCGGCATTCCCGAGGCGCGGCTGGCCGAGGCGATGGAGCCGTTCGTCCGGCTCGATCCCGCGCGCGGGCGCAACACCAAGGGGCTGGGGCTGGGGCTGGCGATCGTCAAGCGGATCGCCACGCGCGACGGCGGATCGCTGCGCCTCGCCAACCGGCCCGAAGGCGGGCTGATCGCGACGATCGAACTGCCGGTGACGCCGCGCGGCTGATTGTCGACACGCGGATATCGGCCGGTTAGGTGGTTACGACACCGCAAGGATAAGCAGCGATGGCCGATTCCCGCCCCCGAATGTCGGCCGCATCGCGCATCGATCGGGGCTGGCTCATCGTCGCGCTGCTGGCGACCGCGCTCGCCGCCGCTTTGGTTCTGGGGCGGCTGACCGAGCGGCTCGATTACATCATCTACGATCATATCCTGAGCGCCGCCGAACGCGCGCCGCCCGAGGACATCGTGATCGTCGCGATCGACAATGCGAGCCTGGAGGAAATCGGCCCGTGGCCGTGGCCGCGCAATGTCCACGCGGCCCTGCTCGATCGGCTGGCCGAGGCGAAGCCGCTGGGCGTGGGCTATGACGTGCTGTTCGTCGATCCGACGCCGGACGATGCGATCCTGGCGGCGGCGATGGCACGCAACCGCACCTTCCTGCCGCTGGTGATCGACGTGCCGGGCCGGAATGGCGCGCCCTACGACGTGTTGCCGCCCGCCGGGCCGCTCGCATCCGCCGCCGCCGGCATCGCGCACGACAATCTCCATTTCGAAGGCGACCGCGTGGTGCGGCAGGCGTTCCTCGACGAAGGTGGCGCCGATCGATCGTGGATTCAGCTGGGCGCGATCATGGCCGGCCAGCGCCCCGATCGCGATATCGCCGCAGGGCGCGACGGCTTCTGGCAGGGGCGGCCGGTGCTGATCCCCTTCGGTGGCGAGGCCGGGCACATCCGGACGATATCGTTCACCGATGTGCTGAACGGGCGCATTCCACCCCAGTTCATCGCCGGCCATCATGTGCTGGTGGGGGCGACGGCCGAAGGGCTGGGCAGCAGCTATTCGACGCCGACATCGGGCGAGATCAGCCAGATGTCGGGCGTCGAGATACAGGCGCACCTGCTTGACGCGCTGTTGCGTGGCGACGTGATCTTCCCGGCGTCGCAGCTGTGGGTGCTGGGGATCGCGATTGCGGCGGTCTGGATCTTCCTGGGCGGGCTGCTGTGGCTGCGGCGCGGGGGCGTGGCGATTCTCGCGTTCGTGCTGATCGTGGGCGTGGTGGCGCTCAGCTTCGGCCTGTTCCGCTTCGGCCATATCTGGCTGCCGCCGGTCTCCGCGCTGATCGCCTTGCTGTTCGTGATCGCGGTCGAGGCGTGGCGCGAGCGGGTGCGGCTGCGTGAGACGTTGATGCGCGAACGTATCTCGGCGGCGGCAGTGGAAGGCGAGTTGCAGGCCGCGCGCACGATCCAGCTGGGGATGTTGCCGCCGCGCGCCGATCTCTCGGCCTTCGATCCGCGACTGGACGTCGACGCGCTGCTCGAGCCCGCCAAGTCGATCGGCGGCGACCTTTACGATCTGATCCGCATCGATGCCGATCGGATCGCCTTCCTGGTCGGCGACGTGACCGGCAAGGGCGTGCCCGCCGCCTTGTTCATGGCCTTGTCCAAGGCGCTGGCGAAAAGCGTGGTGCTGCGCGGCGTTCCGAACCTGGCCGATGCGGCATCGATCCTCAATGAGGAGCTGACCCGCGACAATAGCGAGGCGATGAACGTCACGATGCTGATCGGCATCCTGAACCTTGCCACCGGCGAACTGCGCCTGATGAGCGCGGGGCATGAGGATCCGCTGCACATCCGTGCCGATGGCGAGATCGCGATCCACAAGCTCGACGGCGGGCCGCCCTTCTGCATCGTCGATTTCCCCTATCCCGACGAGCCGATGATGCTGGCGCCGGGCGAGACGATCCTGCTGATCTCCGACGGCGTCAGCGAGGCGATCGACGGCACGGGCGGTCTGTTCGGCCGCGATCGCCTGTTCGCGGCGATCAGGGGCAGCGGCAGCGCGACCGCGATGGTCGAAGGGGTGCGCGATGCGGTGCGCGCTTTCGAAGGCGGCACCGATCCGACCGACGACCTGACCGTGATGGCGTTGCGCTACCTGGGTTAGGTCAGCTTCGACAGGCCGGCGGCAAGGCTCAGTAATTCGGGCGAGGGCAGTTCGCCGACCAGCGCATAAGCGAAGTCGCCATCCTCCCAATAAGCGATATGCTCGGCATCGCGTTGTTCGAGCAAAGGCTGCGCCTCCGCATTGGTTTCGACCCTCATCGCGACCAGCGAGAGGCGCTGGCCGCGCGGCGTGCGGACCATGACCTGGACGATGTCACCCAGCGTCGAGGGGTAGAGCTGCGTATCGC
Source organism: Sphingomonas crocodyli (assembly GCF_004005865.1). Lineage (NCBI taxonomy): Bacteria > Pseudomonadati > Pseudomonadota > Alphaproteobacteria > Sphingomonadales > Sphingomonadaceae > Sphingomonas > Sphingomonas crocodyli. The sequence goes on along the minus strand of NZ_SACN01000006.1, from coordinate 162,174 downwards.
CGACTTCCCATGTGTCGGGCAGGTTCGGCATCGGAATCCCGGTCGCGCGGCGAATATCTTCAGGGTCGTAGGCGGTCGATGGCGACTGGCTGCGCATGTCCTGCCGCAACAGGGTGGTGCGATGCGACGCGACGACGCGATCGAGGAAGGGGGATGTCGCCGCCTCGGTCGGGCCGGAGCCGACCGCATTATAGAAAAGCGCGCTCGCGCCGACGATCGGCAGGAGCAGCGCCGCGCGTCGGGCGATCGATCCGATCGAGACGCCGGGCTTGTGGACCTGCGGGCGCCGATCGCGTCGGCCGCGCACCAGCTTGGGCAGGGGGGCTGCCTTCGCCATATAGCCGGCGATCGCCGCCGCCGCCGTTTCCGCCCCGCCGCCGGGCAGGAAGGTGTGCGCCATGCCGCGTTCCTGCACCGGACGATAGCGCCCATGTTCGGCAAAGGCGCGATCGACCGCGGCGATGATGTCGCCCGCTCCGTCCAGCACCTCGCCATAGTGCCAGTGGCCGTAATTCTCGTCCCCCGCCCAATCGACATGGTGCGGGTTCAGGAACAGGCAGGGGCGGGGTGTGCGCAGATATTCGTACACCTGGCTCGATACGTCGCCCAGATAGAGGTCGGCGATCGTGGTGTGGGTCATGTCGATCGCGCGGTCGCTGCCGCGATCGATGTGGATGCGCGGATGCCCTTCGAACCGATCGAGCAGAGGCGCCCAGCGCGTCTGCGCCTCCTTCCCGTCGAGCAGGCGGACATGCGGGGCGAGGATCAGGTTGTAGCGATCCTGCGCGGCGAACGCTTCCAGCACCTGTTCGACGCATGGCCGCCACGATCCCAGCGTCGAGAAATGCGGATTGTAGAGCACCGTCGGCAGATCATTGGCGAAGGGGCGCCAGTTCGGATCGCGGATCGCATCGGCCGCCTCGAACTTGGGATAGCCGACCACGGCATGCCGTTGTGGCGCGATCAGCCGTTCGGCCATCAGCCGCTCGCGATGCTTGGCGCCCGCCATCAGCACGAAATCGAACAGGCGGATGCGTTTGTCGAACCCCGCCGCGCGATCCCCCGCGCCATGATCGAGATGGATGAAGCGCGGGTGCGTGACCCCCATCTTGAGCAACAGGGTGGACGTGCGCTCGGGCAATGCGATCGCATCGAAGCGGTTGAGCCAGCGGGCGAGGACGGCAAGGCTCATCAACTTTGGCGGAATCACCTTGCCGCTGCGCTTCATCCCCGCCGCAAGCAGGCCCGATCGCGCGTGAACGAAGGTGATCGGCGCACCGCCCAGCTTTCCCGCCAGTTCCTGAGCATAATCGATATGCCCCTGCGCGGGGGAGACCACATAGACATCATGCCCCGGCATCCGCGCGAGCCGCACGGCCGTCGCCATACCGTGCAGCAGCTGGTGCCGTTGCGCGTTGAAAAAGAAGCAGATTTGAACCGGGCGGATAGAATTTGACGCCACAACGCTTGCGCTGTCCATCGGTGTCTTATGCCATCACGAAAGCGTCATGAACATCCAAAGCGTCTCCGGGGCGCTTACAGCAATGTTTCCTTACATTTCCGCCGCGCTGCGGCAAAGGCCGGTGTTTAGCTCCTCGGTTCAATGGCCGGAAATCCGGCTGCTGTAGATAAGATTGAGGAGCAACCACCATGAACGAGCTGATCGGCCGGGTCTTCAGCTTCGAGAAGTCGCACTTCCCGAACCAGAGCGATCTTTACGGCAAGCTCGCCACGCAGGGGCAGTTCCCCAAGGCGCTGATGATCTCGTGCGCGGACTCGCGCATCGTGCCCGAATATATCGTCCAGGCGGCGCCGGGCGACCTGTTCGTGTGCCGCAATGCGGGCAACATCGTTCCCCCCTTCGCCACCCAGAATGGCGGCGTCACCTCCACCGTCGAATATGCGGTGATGGTGCTGGGCATTCGCGACATCATCGTGTGCGGCCATTCGGACTGCGGCGCGATGAAGGCGCTGACCAAGCCCGGCAGCACCGATTCGATGCCGAACGTCGCCGCCTGGCTCCGCCATTCCGCGACCGCGGTGAAGGTGGTCGAGGATGCCTATCCCAACGTCCAGGGCGACGAGCATGTTCGCGCGATCAGCCTTGAGAACGTCGTCGCGCAGCTCAACCATCTGAAGACGCATCCGTCGGTCGCATCGTCGATCGCGCGCGGCGAAATGTCGCTGCACGGCTGGTTTGTCGACATTCACGCCGGTCAGGTCCTGGGCCTCGACGGCGCGACCGGCCGCTTCATGCCGCTGCGCGAAGATCAGCCGCTGCCGGTGGCGCATGCCGCCCACCAGCGTCTGGCCGCCGACTTCATTGCGGAAGCCGCAGAATGACACTCCTCCCCGCCAGCCTTCAAAAGACGTTCTCGCGGGATTTCACCGCGTCGATCGTCGTGTTCCTGGTCGCGATGCCCCTCTGCATGGGCATCGCGGTCGCTTCGGGCGTGCCGCCTGAAAAGGGCCTGATCACGGGTATCATCGGCGGCATCGTCGTCGGTTTTCTGGCGGGGTCGCCGCTGCAGGTCAGCGGCCCGGCCGCGGGTCTCGCGGTCATCGTGTTCGAACTGGTGCAGCAGCACGGCATTTCCGCGCTGGGCCCGATCCTGGTGATCGCGGGCGCGATCCAGTTCGTCGCGGGCGTGTTCAAGCTGGGCGGATGGTTTCGCGCCATTTCGCCCGCCGTGGTTCACGGCATGCTGGCGGGTATCGGCGCGCTGATCGTCGCGGGGCAGTTCCACGTCCTGTTCGATGCGAAGCCGCTGCCCAACGGCCTTGCCAATCTTTCGGCCATGCCGGGCCGCCTGCTGGGCCTGACCCCGTGGAGCGCTTCGGCCGCCGAAGCCGCCTTCTTCATCGGCCTGATCACGATCGTGTCGATGTTGCTGTGGGAAAAGATGCGGCCGCAATCGATGCGGCTGGTGCCGGGCGCGCTGGTCGGCGTGGTCGCTGGCACGCTCGTCTCGCTGCTGATCAGCTTCGATGTCGCGCGCGTCAACGTGCCGGCGTCGATCGTCGCCGCGGTGGTGACGCCGGATCAGTCGTTCCTGAGCATGATGATGAGCACCCCGATCATCGTCACCGCGCTCGCCATCGCCTTCATCGCCTCGGCCGAAACTTTGCTTTCGGCGGCGGCGGTCGATCGCATGCATGACGGCGTTCGCACCGATTATGACAAGGAACTGCGCGCGCAGGGCGTCGGCAACCTTCTCTGCGGCTTTGCCGGCGCGCTGCCGATGACGGGCGTTATCGTCCGCTCCTCGGCAAACGTGCAGGCGGGTGCGATGACGCGCGCATCGGCGATCCTGCACGGCGTGTGGATCCTCGGCTTCGTCGCGCTGCTGCCCTGGCTGCTGCAGACGATCCCGATGGCGGCACTGGGCGGCATCCTGGTCGTCACCGGCTTCCGCCTCGTGTCGGTCAGCCATGTGCGTCACCTGTTCCACAATCACGGCATCCTGCCCGCCGCGATCTGGGCCGCGACCTTCGTGATGGTGGTGGCGACCGATCTGCTGACCGGCGTTCTGGTCGGCCTGGGCCTCTCGCTGGTCGAACTGGTGCCGCATGCGAGCCGCCTGAACCTGCGCGTTCATCGCAAGGATGAGGGCGAGGCGAGCGAGCTCAAGCTCGATGGCGCCGCGACCTTCGTGACGCTGCCCAAGCTCAGCAACGCGCTCGACGCAGTGCCGAACGACCGCAAGCTCACGCTCGATATCAAGCGCGTGCCGGCGATCGATCACACCGTCGCGGAAATGCTCGGTGAGTGGATCAAGCGTCGCCGTGCGGGTGGCATGACGATCGAACTGGATGGCGATCCCGCCCAGTTGAAGCGGATCATGGCCTGACAAGATCGCACCTGGCCTGGGGTTGCCTCCCGTCCCCAACGGAAAACCCAGGCTAGTGTTGCGTTGGTGCCACGCTCGGTGACGGTCGAGCGTGGCACCTTTTCTAGCAACACTTTGTAACGAAACGGCAACACCCAGTCATCGAGTCGGGGGCAATGCTGCACTGCATCGACGATGATCGGGGCCGCAAGTACGGACCTCGGCGGGTCGATAAATCAGGAGGAACAGTCCAACCGTATAAGGGGATTGTTCTATGCGCTTTCAGCTCTTGGCCGCCACCGCGCTGAGCCTCGCAGCCGCCACGCCCGCTTTCGCACAAGAGGAAGCTTCCGGCCCGTTCACCGTTTCGGGCAGCGTCGGCATGGTCAGCGACTATCGTTTCCGCGGCGTTTCGCAGTCGGATGAGGAACTTGCCGTTCAGGGCGGCATCACCATCAGCCACGAAAGCGGCCTCTATGTCGCAACCTGGGGTTCGAACCTGTCGGGTTGGGGCACCTTCGGCGGCTCGAACACCGAACTCGACATCGTCGGCGGCTTCGCGACCGAAGTCAGCGAAGGCGTCAAGCTCGACGTCGGTCTGACCTGGTACATGTATCCGGGCGGCGCTTCGGAAACCGACTTCGCCGAGCCGTATATCAAGCTCAGCACCACCTTCGGCCCGGTCAACTGGCTGGGCGGCATCGCCTATGCGCCCAAGCAGCAGGCGCTGGGCAAGTGGTATAACAACGCCACCACCTATGCGACCGGCATCCCCGACAATCCCGGCGCCAAGGAAGACAACCTCTACATCTGGGGTGACATCAGCGGCGCCGTCGAAGGCACGCCGATCACGCTGAAGGCGCATGCCGGCTATTCGAAGGGCAATTCGGGCCTCGGCCCGAACGGCACCAGCGTCGCGCCGACCGGCCAGTATATCGACTGGATGCTGGGTGCGGACTTCTCGCTGGCCGATCTGGGCCTGTCGCCGATCACGCTGGGCGTCGCCTACACCGACACCAACATCAAGACGAGCGACGGCACCTATCTGCGTCCGAACTTCGGTTCGACCAAGAATGGCAAGCCGATCTCGGGCAGCCAGGTCGTCTTCTCGATCTCGGCCGCATTCTGATCGGGCGAGGGGGCTTCGGCCCCCTCACCAACCCTTTCCGGGGCGGAAGCAGTCCGGCGCGCAGGGGCGCCGGGCTGCTTCTTCGTTTTGGGGCTTACGAACGGGTGACGTGCCCGCCCGCCCGCGCTATCGGTCGCTCCCATGAAGATCGCGACCTTCAACATCAACGGGATCAAGGCCCGTCTCCCCCGCCTCCTCGAATGGCTTGAGGAGAAGCAGCCCGACATCGCCTGCCTGCAGGAGATCAAGACCAGCGACGAAACCTTCCCCGCCGCCGAGATCGAGGCGGCCGGTTACGGCGCGACCTGGCACGGGCAGAAGGGGTTCAACGGCGTCGCGATCCTCGCCAAGGGGCAGCAGCCGATCGAGCGGATGAAGGGGCTTCCCGACGATCCCGATCCCACCCACAGCCGCTATATCGAGGCCGATATCGGCGATCTGATCGTCGGCTGCATCTACCTGCCCAACGGCAATCCGCAGCCCGGCCCCAAGTTCGACTATAAGCTCGCCTGGTTCGATCGGCTGATCGATCATGCCGCGACCTTGTGGACCACCGAACGGCCCACGATCCTGTGCGGCGATTACAACGTGATCCCGACGTCGAGCACCGACGACACCTTCTCCGAACGCGCGATGGCGACCGACGCGCTGACCCAGCCCGAAAGCCGCGCCGCCTTCCGGCGCTTGTGCAATGCGGGCTGGACCGATGCGCTGCGCACGATCCATCCGCACGGCCCCGCTTATACCTTCTGGGATTATCAGGCGGGCGCGTGGCAGCGTGATGCGGGTTTCCGCATCGATCATCTGATGCTCAGCCCCACCGCCGCCGATCGGCTGCTCGATGCGGGCGTCGACAAGGATACGCGCGGCAAGGAAAAGGCGAGCGACCACGCCCCCACCTGGATCACGCTGCGGGACTAGGGCTGCGTCCGATGCAGCGTCCCACCCGGACTATGGGATCGCTCCTTCGCTTCGGTTTTACCGTGGCTGCGATGCTGCTGGTCGCGGCGTGCGGCGTTTCTCCTCCGCTCCGGCACATGGCGGAGCCTCGGGTGGCGGCAATCGCCTCGGGCAGCACCACACTCACCGTGCTCACCTACAATGTCGAGGGGTTGGGCTGGCCCGCGCGATCGGGTCGCGCCGCCCATCTGAAGGAGATTGGCGTCCGGTTGAAGGCGATGCGCGACGCAGGCCACGCGCCCGACGTGGTCCTGTTTCAGGAGGTGTTCAGCGGCGCGGCCAAGCGCGCGATCCTCGCCACCGGCTATCCCGCGATCGTCAGCGGGCCGCACCGGACGATGAAGGCGCAACCGTCTGTCACCATGCCCCTGCCGGGCATTACGCGGTGGAAGCATGGCGAACTCGGCATCCATCTAACGGGGGGCGGGATCGTCATCGCATCGCGCTATCCCATCGTCGGCGATGCCCGGCAGCCTTATGGTCGCCGATCCTGCGCGGGGATCGATTGCCTGGCGAACAAGGGGGTGATGCTGGCGCGGATCGCGATCCCCGGCGTGCCGGTGCCGATCGACATTTACAACACCCACATGAACTCGCGCGGGGCATCGAAGGCGCCCGAACCGCGCAATCTGGCGGCGCATGAGCGGCAGGCGTTCGAAGCCTCACAATTCGTCAAGCAGACCCATGTCGATGCCAACCCGATGATCTTCGGCGGCGATTTCAACATGCGGCATTCGGAACCGCGCTGGGACAATCTGTCGCGCTATCAGTCGCTCCATCTCGTCCACCGGGTCTGCGCCGATCCGCAATCGGGCTGCGACGTCCGCATGTCGTGGGACGGGGACGAACCGTGGATGGACACGCAGGATCTGCAATTCTTCGCGAACGGCCAGCGCGCGACCGTGCGGCCCATCCGGGTCGAGGCGATGTTCGACGGCGGATCGAGCGGGCCGGAACTGTCCGACCATGACGGCTTTCTGGTCACCTATCGCATCGACTGGTAAAAGACCCCGAAAAGGGGGAGTGGGATGACCGAGAAGACGCCATCCGAACTGATCGACGGCCGCATCGCGGAACTGGGCGACTGGCGCGGTGAGACGCTGGCGACGGCCCGTGCGCTGATCCGCGATGCGGTGCCCGACGTGGTCGAGGAATGGAAATGGCGCGGCGTGCCGACTTGGTACGGCAATGGCGGCATCCTCTGCACCGGCGAAACCTACAAGGACAAAGTGAAGCTCACCTTCGCCAAGGGCGCGTCGATCGATGATCCGGCAAAGCTGTTCAACGCCAGCCTCGACGGCAATGCCCGCCGCGCGATCGACATCTTCGAAGGCGGGAGCATCGACCCCGCTCCGTTCAAGGCGCTGGTGCAGGCGGCGTCGGCGCTCAACGGCGCTAAGAAGAAATAGGCTCCACGCTGCCCGCGATCAGGCGCGACAGCTGATCGACGATCGCGTCGACGGGCGGCGCATCGTCGCCCGCGATGATCATGCCGCGCATCACCCCGGCAAAGGCGTGCGAGAGGACGAAGGCCTGCGCCTGCGAAAAGGGCGGGCGCGGATCGCCCGCCTCGCGTTCGGGCGCGGCCAGCAATGCCACCAGCCGGTCGATTAACGGCGCGAGCCGCTGGCTTCCGCGCGCGAGCGCGTGGGTCATCACGATGCGATGCACCGCGCGCCGGTCGCCATAGCTGGCCGTCACCGCCGCGACGATTTGCGCTACCCGGTCATGCGGCGAAAGCGGCGCGCGATCCTCGATGATCGCGACGATCCGTTCGCCCTGTCCCGCCATCTCCCGATCGGCGAGCGCATCGAGGATCGCCTCCTTGTTGCGGAAATATTGGTAGAGCGTGCCGATGCTGATGCCGGCCGTCTCGGCGACCGCATTGGTCGTCAGCGCCGCCATCCCGCCCGCATCGAGCAGGCGAATCGCCGCCTCCAATATGAGTTCGACCTTGTACTTCGCGCGCGCCTGACGCGGGGCGCGGGGTGCAACCGCCTGTTTTTCAGCCTCTTTCATCGATGCCTCCGCGCGCCCGGAACGCGAGTTTTATAATGTGAGTATAGCTCATATTATCGCGATCATCGACGACGGCAAGCGCCGTCCGGACATCGAAGGACCGATGACATGACTGCAACCGTGATGGACGCCGATCTGAACGGGCGTCGAAGCTGGGGCGATGCGCTGAAGGCGCTCAGGGCGTTGCTCGCCGATGCGAACGATACCGCGCAGGTGTTCCGCATCGTCCGCGCACTCAATGGCGATACGGCGCGCAAGGGTTATGACCGGCTGTTGCGCAGCGCGCAGGGCGGGCGGATCGCCTATGAGCGCGTCGAACTGGCAGGCCTGCTGTCCGATCCGGCCTATGTCGCGCGCTTTGCCGAGGGCAGCGTCGGCGGCGCCTATCGCGATTTCCTGTCGGCCACCGGCTATTCGGCCGAAGGGCTGGCCGATGTCAGCCGGTCGGTCGATGCCGGCCGCGACGCGCAGCATCCTTATGCATGGTTCGGGCGGCGGATGCGCGACAGCCACGACATCTGGCACGTCCTGACCGGCTATCAGGCCGATGATCCGCTGGGCGAAGCCTGTCTGGTCGCCTTCACCTTCGGCCAGAGCGGTGGCCTTGGCTGGGCGCTGATCGCGGGCGGCGCGATGGCGAAGGCGCTGCGCATGCCCGGCGGCCGCCAGGCGATCCGCGCGATCCACGAAGGTTATCGGCGTGGCCGCTCTGCCGCGTGGCTTGCGGGCGAGGATATGGAGCGCCTGCTTGCCGAGCCATTGGCCGACGCGCGGCGTCGCCTGGGGCTGACCGATCCGGCCGCCTACAGGGTCATGTCGGGCTGACCAATATCCTATGGGGGGGGATAGGAATATGCGGCGCGCGCTGCTAGGGGCGCCGCATGACACCTCTCTCCGAACTCCTGCAGCAGAGCGCGGCGCACGCCTGGCTGTTCATCCCCAGCGCGATCCTGCTCGGCGCCTTGCACGGGCTGGAGCCCGGCCATTCGAAGACGATGATGGCGGCGTTCATCGTCGCGGTTCGCGGCACGGTGGGGCAGGCGATCCTGCTCGGTTTGGCCGCGACCGTGTCGCACACCGCCGTCGTCTGGATCGTCGCGCTGGGCGGCACCTGGCTGTTCAAGGGCGCGGCGCCGGAGGCTTCGGAACCGTATCTCCAGTTCGCGTCGGGGCTGCTGATCCTCGCCATCGCAATCTGGATGCTCTGGCGGACGTGGCGGGAACAGCATCATGCCCACCACCATCATCACCATGACCACGGACATGACCATGATCATTCTCACCATCACGATCATCACCACGATAGTGACCTGGATCGCGCGCTCGATGTCGCGGACGGCGGCTATCAGGACGCGCACGAGCGCCAGCATGCCGAAGACATCCGCCGGCGCTTCGCGGGACGGCAGGTAACGACCGGGCAGATCGTCCTGTTCGGGATCACCGGCGGGCTGATCCCGTGCCCCGGCGCGATCACGGTCCTGTTGCTCTGCCTCCAACTCAAACGGCTGGTGCTCGGTTCGGTGCTGGTGCTCTGCTTCAGCATCGGTCTGGCGGTGACGATGGTGGCGTCGGGCGTGATCGCGGCGCTCAGCATGCGCTATGCTGAGCGGCACTTCACCGGCTTCGGCGCGATCGTGCGGCGTGCGCCTTATGTCAGCGGCATCCTGATCCTATGCGTGGGCGCCTATGTCGCGCTAATGGGGTGGCAGAGTTTGCCACCCGCCGGATGATCCACAGATGAGCCACGCTTCCAATCCCGACCTGATCAACCGCCTGCGCCGCGCCAACGGCCATCTGGCGGGCATCATCAAGATGGTCGAGGAGGGGGAGGACGGCCTGAAGATCGCGCAGCAGATGGCGGCGGTCGTCTCCGCGCTCGACAAGGCGAAGACGCTGATCGTCACCGACCATATCGAACATCATCTGGAAGAACTGATCGGCCCGCTGCCCAGCGCGCTGCGCACCGATCTGGCCAAGCTGGGCGAACTCGCCAAATATCTTTGACCCCGTCCTTGCGGAAAATGGCTCGACGCACCTGATCTCCCCCGCGAAGATCGCCGAAAAGCGATGCGAGGGAGGGATGCTATGAAGGCGATGGTGATCGACGGGTTCGGCGGGCCGGAGGTGTTTCGGGTGGCGGATATGCCGAAGCCCGAACCGGCCGAGGAACAGGTGCTGATCCGCGTCGCCTATGCCAGCATCAACCCCGCTGACTGGAAGACGCGCGCGGGGCTGCTGCCCGTCGTGCAGGGGCCGTTCCCGATGGTGGTGGGGATGGACTGCGCCGGCGTGGTCGAGGCGGTCGGGCCGGGCGTCACCGCCTTTGTGCCGGGCGACAAGGTGATCGCGATGTCGGGGCTGGGGCAGGGCATGTCGGGCAGCTATGCCGAATATGCCTGCGTGCCCGAGATGCGCGTCCTCAAGCTGCCCTCCGCGCTGACTTTGGCCGAGGGCGCCACGATCCCCACCGCGGCGGCGAGCGCGGCGTCGACGATCATCGAGGTGGCGCGGGTAGCGCCGGGGAGCACCGTCTTCTTCAGCGGCGGCGCGGGGAGCGTCGGGACGTTCGGGGTGCAATATCTCAAGTGGATCGGCTGCAAGGTCGCGACGACGTGCAGCACCCGCAATGTCGATCATGTCGCCTCGCTCGGCGTCGATCGGGTGATCGACTATACGAAGGAGGATACCAAGGCCGCGCTGGCGGCGTGGGCGCCCGAGGGCGTCGACGCGATCATCGACGCGGTGGGGCAGCACAGCCTGCCCGCCGACATCGTCGACGTGATCCGGCCGGGCGGGGTGCTGGTGGTGATCCAGAACCTGCTGACCGACGTGGAGGCATACGACCTCGACGGCGCGAAGGCGCGGGGTATTCGCGTGGTCAACAACATCATGGACGCCCGCAAGCCCGATGCGCGCTGGTTCCAGGTCGAGGCGTGGCGCGAACTGGTGAAGGGGATCGAGGCCGGCGCGATCCGGACGCCGCCCTATGAGGTGCTGCCGCTGGAGCAGGCGGGCGCGGGGCAGGCGCGTGTTGAGGACGGGCATGTTCGGGGGAAGATCCTTCTCAAGATTGGCGACATCTAGTTCCTTCGTCACCCCGGACTTGATCCGGGGTCCCGCTTCTTCTTCCTGCTTCGGGTAAAAGCGGGACCCCGGATCAAGTCCGGGGTGACGGTGTTTGCACGTCATCGTTTCGCTTGCCGTCGGCATCGCGGCACGGCACGCTGCGTTTCCATGAAAACCGCCCTTTTCGCCGCCGCCGCGCTGCTCGCGCTCACCCCCGCATATGCCGCGCCGGATTATGCCGCGCGGGTCGCGAAGGTTCTGAAGAAGACCCCGCTGATCGACGGGCATAATGACTGGCCCGAGGCGCTGCGCGGCAATGCGAAGGAGGGGCGCTGGACGCTCGATCTGACGAAGGGCCTCGGCACCGGCCCCGATCCGTACAACACCGATATCGAGCGGCTGCGCGCGGGCAAGGTCGGTGGGCAATTCTGGTCGGTGTGGGTCTCCGCCGGCTTGCCGCCGCTGGAGCAGGTGAAGGAGACGCTGGAGGAGATCGACCTCGTCAAGCATATCGTCGCGCGTTACCCGAACGACTTCGCGATCGCGCGCACCGCGGCCGACGTGCGGCGCATCCACGCGCAGGGCAAGATCGCCTCGCTGATCGGGGTCGAGGGCGGCGGGCAGATCGACAGCAGCTTTTCGGTCCTGCGCGCCTATCACGAACTGGGCGCGGGCTATCTGACGCTCACCCATTCGCGCACGATCGAGTGGGCGGATTCGGCGACCGACAATCCCAAACATGGCGGCCTGACCCCGTTCGGCGAAGCGGTGGTGAAGGAGCTCAACCGGCTGGGCATGCTGGTCGACCTGAGCCATGTCAGCGCGGAGACGATGAAGGACGCGCTGCGCGTCACCAAGGCGCCGGTCATCTTCTCGCATTCCAGTGCCTTCGGGGTCGATCCGCACCCGCGCAACGTGCCCGATGACGTGCTGGCGCTGGTGAAGGCGAATGGCGGCGTGGTGATGGTCAATTATGCCGACAGCTATGTCTCCGAAGCCTATTGGCGCTGGGAATCGGATCGGTCGGCTGAACGCGCGCGGCTCAACACGCCGCCCTTCGGCGGAATGCTGATCGGCCAGCCGGACAAGGCGGCCGAGGCGCTGAAGGCGTGGGAGGCGGCGCATCCCGCGCCGGTCGTCACGCTGGCGATGGTGGCGGACCATATCGATCATATCGCGAAGGTGGCCGGGATTGACCATGTCGGGCTGGGTTCGGACTATGACGGGGTGAGCAACAAGCTGCCCAAGGGGCTGGAGGATGTCTCCACCTATCCGGCCTTGCTCGCCGAACTGATGAAGCGCGGGTGGAGCGATGCCGATATCGCGAAGCTGGCGGGCGAAAATGTGCTGCGCGTGATGGGCGAGGCGGAGAAGGTCGCGGTGGCGATGAAGGCCGAACCGTGGGCGACCGCGACGGTGGAAATGCTCGATAGCAAGAAGGAGGCGGGCAAATGATCCGCGCAACGATCGCGCTGCTGGCGCTTGCCGTCGCAGCCCCGCTCGCGGCGGCCCCGGCCAAGCTGCCGCGCGTCGATATCAAGACCGACAAGGGCGACATCATCGTCGAGCTGGAGGTGAAGAAGGCGCCGATCACCGCCAACAATTTCCTCAAATATGTCGACGGCAAGAAGCTGGACGGCACCAAATTCTATCGCGCCGCGCGGGCGAAGGGCGATCCCAAGATGGGCTTCGTGCAGGGCGGGATCCAGCACAGCATCTTCCGATCCTTCCCCCCGATCGCGCACGAACCGACCAGCAAGACGGGCCTCAAGCACCTCGCCGGCACGATCTCGATGGCGCGGATGGAGCCGGGGACGGCGATGGGCGACTTCTTCATCATGGTCAGCCCCGCGCCCGGCATGGACGCGAAGGGCAAGGAGCTTGGCTATGCCGCCTTCGGCCGCGTGGTGAAGGGCATGGACGTGGTGAAGGCGATCCTGGCGGCGAAGACGATCGCCAATGCGGGCACCGGATCGATGAAGGGGCAATATATCGAAAAGCCCGTCAAGATTTTGAGCGCGCGACGGGTTCCCTAAGCCTCGCGGGCGATTTTCGAGGCTCGCGGAGCGTCCTGCGACCGCTGCGAGTCGCAGCGTCACGATGACGCGCGAAAGTTGTCAAACTTGTCACTACGTCATCGCGGGAATGCATCCCTTTGATGGGATATTGATTGGCATTCGCAATAATGGCGCGACGGCTGACGATGAGAAAGAGCGACGCGCGAGCGCGATAGGGTGAATATGTACTCTGTTTGTTCTTGTTTGTCAAGTGTGCCCGATGTCGCGTCATCCCGGCGGAGGCGGGGATCTCTGGCGGCTCTTGCGGCTGGCTGATCCCTTTATCTCCTGAGATCCCGGCCTCCGCCGGGATGACGGGTGGAGAATGGGCGGCAAGCGGCGCAATTGCAGACATTGGGGGTGTGTGCAAAATAGGCGAATGAGCGAAGAACCAGAATGGCTAAACGCACAACGTGAGCAGCAGCGTAAGTCTCTGAACTTAATGCAGGGAACGTTCGTAGGTGCCGCCGTTTTACCATTGATACTTACGCCCGTAGTCGCTTTTGGTCGAGCTTTGGGAGCGCTGGGTATTGCGTTATATTTAGCGACCGCCGCTATGGCTATCTTCGATCTAGCCAAGCGCTTCACTTCTCGCGGTGAGCCGCTGCGCTATATGGCTATAATGCTTGTAATCGTGTGCGGCTTCTTAGGCCTGATGTTTGCGCCAATCGCGTTGATATAGTCAAAAAAACGCCCGCATTGCCGTCCGCGTATGAGAAGAATTCGGCTCGCAGTGTGAGCCGAGACGCCGACTTCTTCGGCGGCGAATGACCGCTTTCCATCCCAAAGCCGAAATTCCCAAATCGTCACCCCGGACTTGATCCGGGGTCCAGCTTCTTCTGCCTCCCTCTCCCGCTTGCGGGAGAGGGCTGGGGTGAGGGTCTGCCTCGCCTCCGAGGGGCGGTGGAAGAAGGAAGAAGACCCTCATCCAAACCTTCTCCCGCAGGCGGGAGAAAGCTTCAGAAGGATGAAGAAGCTGGACCCCGGATCAAGTCCGGGGTGACGTTGGGGAGGGGAGGGCTTTGCGCGCCGGCTTCGTCGTTGCGAGCGGAGTGGGGCGATACGTTCTCCGCGCCTCTCCAGTGCGGAGTGGATTGCCGCGTCGCCTGCGGCTCCTCGCAATGACGAGGTGGGGAGACGACGGGACGGGACGGGCTATGCGCCTGGACTTCTCCAATTGAGATGCCTCAATGACGAAAAGCGATTTGCACCGCCGCCCTAAAGCGCGTTAGTCCCCGAAAAAGCGCGCACGGCCCGCAAGAGGCCGGCGTGGGAGGAGCGAGATGGGAGGGGCAGGATGACCATCGGGATCGTCGCGCCGGGCGCCGTGGTGCTGGTCGTCGGCGGCACGGGCGCGATCGGGATCGAGATCGCCGCGCAGGCCGCCGAGGGCGGGGCGAAGACGATCGTTCACGGATCGCGTGAGGAAAGCTGCGCCAAGGCGATCGAGACGCTGCGCGCGCGATGCCCGAAGGGGGATTTCACGCCGTTGGTGTCCGATCTGACCGCGCCCGGATCGTCGGCGGCGCTGGTCGGGACGGCGGCGGGGGTGCACAGTCGGCTCGACGCGCTGATCCACGCGGCCGGCTATGGCCCGGCGCGCGCGATCAGCGGGCCGCTGAGCCGCACCGATCCGGCGGCCTATGGCGCGTTCCTGGAAATGGGCGTCGCGAGCTTTCAGGAGATGTGCCACGCGGCGCTGCCGCACCTGAGCGAGACGCGCGGGGCGATCGTGGCGTTTGCGTCGGATTCGGGCCTGTTCGCGGCGCCGCGCCAGTCGCTGGTGGCGGCGCGGATGGCGGCGATCATCGCCTTCGTGCGCAATCTGGGGCTGGAGACGGCGCGCGACGGGGTGCGGATCAACTGCATTTCGCCCAGCTATGTCGAACAGACGCCGATCTTCGATCGCTTTCTGGAGCTGGGCGGCGGGCGCGTGCAAAAGGCGCGCGACAAGGCCGGCCTCGGCCTGCCGACCCCGGCCGATATCGCGCCGCTCGCGCTTTTCCTGTGCGGGCCGCTGTCGACCAAGATCACCGGCCAGATCATCAGCATCAACGGAGGGCTCAATGCCTGACGCGCCTGCTCCCGAAATCCGCTTCCGCCACGCCGATGAGGAGGAGTGGCAGGAGGTGCGCGTGATCGGTGACGACAATGGTCGCCGCATGGCCGTGCGCGAGAAATGGCTGGAGTTCACCCCCGGATCGATGACGCTGCTGGCCAGCTGGGATCCCGGCATGATCATCCGCAAGCATGGGCATAACAGCCGACAGGTCATCTACGTCCTGAAAGGATCGATGCGCTTCGGCGATGTCGAATGCAGCGCGGGGATGCAGATCGTGCTGGAGCAGGGGATGGCGGGCGGGCCGATGATCGCCGGCCCCGAGGGTGTGGAATTGTTCGAGGTTTTCATGGGCGATGCGCGGTCCTGGTCCGACGATCAGGCCGACTATGAGGCGTTGCTGGCCGAACAGGGGTTGCGCGAATTGCCCCACGCCAAGCTGCGTTTTCCGGAGTGGATGAACTATCATGGCTGAAGCGACCGCCCCTGCCGCGCCCGTCGATGAGAATGAACCGAAGGGCGGCCTGATCGGCTGGTTCTCGATCGGCATCCTGATGGTGATGACGATCCTGTCCTACCTCGATCGCGGGATCATCGCGCTGATGGTCGATCCCATCAAGGCGGACCTGCACCTGACCGACGTGCAGTTCAGCCTGATCCAGGGCTTTGCCTTCGCCTTGTTCTACGCGCTGTCGAGCGTGCCGATGGGGTGGCTGGCCGATCGCTTTTCGCGGCGCTGGGTGGTCTATTTCGGCGTCACCGGCTGGTCGATCGCGACGATGCTGTGCGGGATGGCGCAGAGTTACTGGCAATTGTTCGCGGCGCGCTTCGCGGTGGGGATGGGGGAGGCGACGCTTTCGCCATCATCCTATGCGATCGTGGGCGATCTGTTTCCCAAAAGGCGGCTGACCTTCGCGATCGGCGTGCTGGCGGGGGGCATCGCGATCGGCGGCGGGCTTTCGCTCGCGATCGGCGGCTTCGTGATGAAATGGGCCGAGGGGATGGGCGGCCTGTGGGGCTTCAAGCCGTGGCAGGTAACGTTCCTGGTCGTCGGCGCGCCGGGCATCTTGATCGCGCCGTTGATCTTCCTGATCCCGCGCCCGAAGCGCGCTCTGCCGACGGCGCGCGAGGCGGAGGCGCTGGCGGCGGCGCCGGGATATGGCGCGTGGCTGCGTTCGCGCGCCTTCTACATCACCACGATTTCGATCGGCGTCGGGCTGCACGCGATCCTGGCTTATGCGGTCGCGGGCTGGGCGCCGGCCTATCTGGGGCGGCATTTCGGCTATGACGCGGCGAAGATCGGCGCCACCCTGGGGCTGGTGCAGGGGATGGCCGGCTTTGCGGGGTTCGTGGGCGGCGGCTGGCTGGTCGACTGGCTGCACAATACGGGGATGCGCGACGCGCATTATCGATATTTCGTGGTCAATTGCATCGCGCTGACGGTGGTGGGGGTGATCGCGTTCACCGTGGTCGAATCCGCCGCGATCGTGCTGCTGATGATCGGGATGATCCACATCATGCTGCCCTTCACCAGCCCGGCGATCGCGCACATTCAGGTATCGACCCCGCCGCGTTTCCGCGCGCGGACGATCGCGATCTTCATGGTGGTGCTGAACCTGATCGGGATGATCACCGGGCCGTCGATCGTCGCGATCTTTACCGAGAAGGTCTATGGCGGGGCCGAGCATGTGGGGCTGGGCATCGCGACCACCTATGCGATCTTCGGGCCGGCTTCGGCGATCGTGCTGCTGATCGGCCTCAAGGCCGGGCGGCGGGCGATTGCGGCGAACGGGGAAGGGTGACGAGCCCGGCGACGAGTAGGGCGGTCGCGACCAGATAGACGTTGCGCGCGTTGGACCAGAAGCCGGCCTCGACATCGGCGAAGCGCGCGCCGTGGAGTGCGACCCCGCCAGCGACGAAGGCGATCAGCAGCACCACCGTCGCCCGCCATCCCGCCTGCGCGCCGAGAAGGTACAGGATCAGGGCGGTCAGCGCCGGGAACAGATCATAATCCTGCAGGCGCGGATTCAGGATTGCGGCGAGGAAGAACAGCAGCAGGACGAAGCCGGGATCGGCCAGCCGCCCCTGCCTCCACGCCGATCCGATCGTAATGGTGGCGGCGGTGAGGACGATCAGGGCGTGCGCGATCAGCGCCCCGGCAGACCCCAATTGCCCGGCGAGGCGACCATAAGCCGCAATCCC
Organism: Sphingomonas crocodyli; assembly: GCF_004005865.1. Lineage (NCBI taxonomy): Bacteria > Pseudomonadati > Pseudomonadota > Alphaproteobacteria > Sphingomonadales > Sphingomonadaceae > Sphingomonas > Sphingomonas crocodyli. Next base: position 144,852 of record NZ_SACN01000006.1, on the reverse strand, counting down.
CAGGTCGCCCTGCGCCAGCGTCTGGGTCGTCAGGTTGCGGATGAATATCGCGGTCTCATCGGGCCGCACGACGGCGTAGAGCGCAATCAGGACAACGACCGCGCCGATCGTCGCCGCTGCCGCGATCATATGGGGGCGGAGCGGCTGACGGCGGGCCATCGCGACGCCGAGGGGCAGGAGCACGTAAGCGATCATATAGGGCTTCACGATCGCCGTGACCGCAACCGCCGCGAGGAAGGTCCAGCGGTCGCGCGGCGCATCGAAACCGCGCGCGGCAAGGCCCAGGATCGCCAGTTGCAGGAAGGGGGTGATGTTGCCCGTCGTGATTGCAGCAATGCCCAAGCCGCCGATGGCGAGGCCCAGGAACGTCGCCAGCGCCGCCCCCGGCCGCGCGCGGATCGTGGCGCCATAGAGCAGGGTCAGCAGGGTATAGACCGTCAGCAGCTTCAGATCGAACTGCGCGCCAAGCGCCTGAAAAAAGTGCCGCATGATCGGATGATAGGTGAAATACATCGGGCCGTGCGGCGACCGGATCAGCGGTCCGTTTTCGGCCGCGCTGCGATAAACGGCGAGGTCGAGCATCGGTGCGTGGGCGTGCTCGATCAGCGCATCGGCGAACTGCTCGGCGGCGAGCAGGATCAGCGCGGCGAGGAGCAGCCAGTGGAGCGCGCGCTCTTTGGTCGTCATATGTTGAGCTTGTGGAAGATCGGGCGCGGGAGGGCGCGGACGATCGCCATGATGATCGCCCACAAAGCGGGCGCATAGACGACCGGCTGACCACGATCGATCGCGGCGACGATCCGCTTGGCGACATCGGCGGGGGAGGCCATGCGCTGCCCCTTCGACTGCAGCGCGGCGGTCATCGCGGTGGCGGTGGGGCCGGGCTTGGCGAGGACGACGCGGACGTTGGTGGCAGCCAGCCGGTGCTGCATCCCCTGCGCGTAGCGATCGACCAGACCTTTCGCGGCGCCATAGACGTAGTTGGTCTTGCGCCCGCGATCGCCCGCGACCGACCCGATGATCGCGATCGTGCCGCGATCGACGGGGACCATGTGGCGCGCAAAGGCTTCGGCGAACAGAGCGGGCGAGACGCCGTTGACCAGCATCGTATCGGCGGCGAGCGCGCCGTCATTCTGGCACGCCTGCTGATCGGGCAGAGTGCCGTGCGCGATCAGGGCGATGTCGACCGGCCGTTCGGCACAGAGCGCGCCGACGATCATGTCGACGGCCTGCGGATCGTGGAAGTCGCTGGCGACGAGCGTGTCGATCGCCGAGGCGGGGCTGCGCACCTTCAGATCGGCGGCGACGGCGTCGAGGCGGGCGGCGTCGCGGCCCACGAGGGTCAGATCATGGCCACGCCCGGCCCAGAGGCGCGCGCAATGTTCGGCGATGCCGGAGGTCGCGCCGATGATCGCGATACGGCTCATATCAGGCCTAGCCGCTTCGACTGGTGCGAGGCGAAGCGGCCGATCGCGTGGTGGCGGGCGCGGACCTCCTGAAAGGCCTGCCAGTTCGGGTAGCTCGCCTTGAACATCGCCTCGCTCATCCGCGCATCCTTCGCCAGATAGATCCGCCCGCCCAGATCGAGGACCGCCCGATCGAGCAGGTCGAGCAACGCGAACACCGCCGGCTCCGCCTTGAAATCGAGCGCGAGCGTATAGCCTTCGGTGGGGAAGGACAGCAGGTTTCGGTTCGCGCGACCGAACTGTTTGAGGACGGCGAGGAACGCGCCCTGGCCCGACATGGCGATCGTTTCGAGGATGCGGCGCAGCCCCTGCGCGCCGGGCAGGACGAACTGATACTGGACGAAGCCCTGCCGGCCGTAGAGGCGGTTCCATTCGGCAAGGCCGTCGAGCGGGTGGAAATGCGGTTCGTACGGGATCGTGCGCGTGCGGACGGCCGAGGGGCCGCGCGCGTAGAACAGGGCGTTGAACGCCTTGCCGGTCGCGCGGTTGAGAAGGCCCGAGGGCATGTCGAACGGGACAGCGCGGGGCGGTTTCGTGCGTGGGGTCAGCGGGCCTTCGTCGGCATGTTCGCCGAGCATCAGCAACGAGCGGCCGAGGTTCTTGCCGCGCGCGAGGCAATCGATCCAGGCGGCGGAATAGGTGGCGCTGCCGTAGGTTTCGAAGGCGGCGAGGATGGCGTCGAGATCGCGCGCCCTGACCGTGGTTTCGCGGATCAGGCTGGATCGGATCTTCCGCATCCGGATCGTGGCGGACAGGATCACGCCGGTCAGCCCCATGCCCCCGCAGGTCGCGTGGAACAGATCGGGCTGCGCGTCGGGGCCGATGCGGACGACCTCACCATTGCCCAGCAGCAGATCGATCGCGACGACATGATCGCCGAACGTGCCGTCGACATGGTGGTTCTTGCCGTGCACGTCGCTGGCGATCGCGCCGCCGACGGTGACGAAGCGGGTGCCGGGCGTGACGGGCAGGAACCAGCCGCGCGGAACGAGCAGGGTCAGGATCTCGTCGAGCGAGACGCCCGCGTCGCAGCTGAGCAGCCCGCTGTCGGGATCGAAGGCGTGGAAGCGATCGAGGCCGCGCATCGCGACGACATCGTCCGCCAGCGCGCTATCCCCATAAGCCCGGCCAAGGCCGCGCGCGATCCCTGGTGAGGCCGCGACGGCGCGGGCGCAGGCGGCAGGATCGGCGGGATAGGCCACCTGCGCGTCGACACGCGGAAACCGGCCCCAGCCGCTCAATTCCATCAGGCGACCGCCCGCGTGACGAAGACGAAACGCTTGTCGAGCTGATATTTGACGTAATTGCCGATCGCGAGGCCGATCGCGCCGCCGACATAGCGCATCACATCGGTGCCGAAGGCGATCTGGAACGAATGTTCGATCACCCAGAAGATCGCGGTCGTGAACAGGCCGAGGCCCGAATAGAGCAGGAACAACCCGCCATCGTGGCGCAGATTGTTCGCGGTGAAGGCGAAGATCCAGCGCTTCTCCAGCACATATTTGGGCGGCAAAGCGGCGCCTATGCCTAGGATCATCGACAGTTCGATCGCGAACGGCCCGCTGTAGAGCGCGATCACGATCATCTGGACGATCAGGTTGATCGCCGAGGATGCTGCGGCAATGGCCGTGTAGAGGATGGCGATGCGGGTCGCGCTCATCCCAATCCCTTGGCCAGCGCGAAGACACCGAGAAAGCCGACGCCGATCAGGATGCTGGCCTTGTCCTTGATCGCGAAGACGATCGGATCGTCGTGCATCTGGCCCCGGTGCGTGATCAGCCAGGCGCGCGAGATCCAGTAGAGCAGGATCGGGCAGGCAAGCCAGATGAAGCGGGGCGATGCGTAGAGCTCCGCCGTCTGCGCGTCGTGAATGTAGAGCGCGAGGACGAGGACCGAGATATAGCCGGACGCGACCCCCATCGCCGACAGCATCTCCAGATCCTGCGGCCCGTAGGATCGCCCGCGCAGCGAGGCTTCGCGCCCGCTGGCCCGCGCGACGAGCAGTTCGCTGACCCGCTTGATGAGCGCGAGGCTGAGGAAGATGAAAAGCGCGAAGGTAAGCAGCCAGAAGGACAAGGGCACGTTGGTGGCCGCCGCGCCCGCGACGATGCGGATCGAATAGAGGCCGGCCAGCACCAATACGTCGACGATCGCGACCTGCTTCAACCGCAGCGAATAAGCGACGGTGACGACGAAATAGATCGTCAGCACGCCCATAAAGACCGGCGGCAGCGCGAGTGCCGCGATCAGCCCAGCGACCAGCAGCAAAGCGGGCCACAAGGCCCATCCGGCGAGCAGGCTCAGGTCGCCCGCCGCAAAGGGGCGATGCTTCTTCAGCCGGTGGTGGCGATCGTCGGCGACGTCAGCGAGATCGTTGAGGATATAGGCGCTCGACGCGGTCAGCCCGAAGACTAGGAACGCGATCAGCGCCGCGATCATGCCGTCGACATCGCGGAAATGGTGCGCGGCGAGGATCGGCACGAAGATGAGCAGGTTTTTGACCCACTGGTGCGGGCGCAGCGCGCGGAACAGGGCGGCAGGGGCGGGCTTGCGGCCATCGGCGAAGACGCATTCGAGCGTTGCCACGGCGCGCACGCGATCGGCGAAGGCGGTCGAGCTGTTTACCAGATAGGCCTTGTCGGCGACGGCCCAAACAGCCAGATCGGCGCCATCGTTGCCGACATAATCGAAGCCCTTTTCGCCGTAGAGCGTGAGCAGCGCGTCGCGCTTCGCCTCCGCCTTCAGGTTCACGCCGTCGCCGGTGGCCAGCACCGTGTCGAAAAGGTTCAGATGGTCGGCGACGGCCTGTGCGAGGCGGCGGTGGCTGGCGGTCGCCAGCACGATCGGACGGCCCTTCGCGCGTTCGGCGCGGAGCCATTCGATCAGGTCTTCGTGATAGGGCAGGGCGGCCGGATCGAAGGGCGTCGCCTCGGCTAGTTGCTCCTTCAGCGCATGCTTGCCAGCCATCGTCCAGCCCGCCAGCCGGACGGCGCGCAGCGGATTGTCGGAGAGATATTGGCTCGCGGTTTCGTGGAGCAGATCGGCGCGGATCAGGGTGCCATCCATGTCGACGACCAGCGGATGCTCGGACGACGGCATGATCCTGACGCTCTCCCCCTGATTGATCGGCGACATGGCCCGTTTAGACGGCAAGGGTGGAAATGGCGATAGCGCTTGACCCGGCCCCTGGGGCCGCCCCGATAAGCGAGGAATGAGCCGAAACCTCTCCGCATCGCAGGCCGCCGCCGTTCTGGGTGTCTCCGTAAAGGCGCTGCGCCTGTACGAGCGAGCCGGGCTGATCGCGCCGGGGCGGACCGCTGCGGGGTGGCGGATCTATGCGCCGGACGCGATGGCGCGGGCGCGCGAAATCGCTGCGTTACGGGGGCTGGGCGTCGCCCTGCGCGAGATCGGGCCGATGCTCGATGCCGATCCCGGCGCGGGGCTGGCGCGGCATGAGGCGCGGTTGCGAAGCGAGGCGGGCCGGATCGCGGAGGCGATCGGGCGGCTGCGGGCGATGCGCCCTGCGGGCGGCGAAGCGACGACGATCGCGTTCGATCTGCCCTGGCCGTGGGGCGGCGAGCGGTTCGAATTGCGGGGTCTGCCGCCGATCCTGTGGCTCACCGGCCCGCTGGGCAGCGGCAAGACCCGGTTGGCGATGCGGATCGCGGAAAGCCTGCCCGGTGGGCATTTCGTGGGGCTCGATCGCGATCGGCCGGTCGAGGCGCTGATTGCGGAGGGCGAGGGGCCGCTGGTGGTCGATATGGTCGAGGAGGGGCTGGATGCGGAGGAGCAGGTCGCGCTAGCCGCCCGATTGCGTGCGCGACCGGTGCCGGCGCGGCCGCTGGTGCTGATGACCCGATCGAGCGCGATGCTCGATCTCGGGATGGTGGGCGCGGGGGAGGCGATCATCCTCTGCCCCGCCAATCACAGCCCGCCTGTCTATGTCGATCCGGTGCCGGGCGCGCCGGGTTACGAGGCGCTGGCGACGTGCCTTGCCGCGCCCGAGGTGCGCGCGCGGACGGCGGGGGTGATCGCGATCAGAAGTTGATCACTACCGACGGCGCGCTGCGTTGGGCCTCGCCATGATAGACCGCCTCGATATTGTTGCCATCGGGGTCGATCAGGAAGGCGGCATAATAGCCCGGATGATAGGGCCGCTCGCCCGGCGCGCCATTGTCGACCCCGCCGGCCGCCAGCCCGGCGGCGTGGAAGGCATCGACCATCGCGCGATCCTGCGCCTGAAAGGCGATGTGGCTGCGGCCGGTGGGCGTGCCTTGCGCCGCCGCGCTGTCCATCGTCGATACGAACAGTTCGTCGACCCAGAAATAATCCGCCTCCGACCCGCCGATCGGCACGTCGAGCGCCTTCATCACCGCCTCGTAGAAGCGGCGGCTGGCGTCGAGATCGACGACGACCAGCTGGAGATGATCGATCAGGCGGCCACGTTGCAGCGTCTGCGTTTCCATGTCGAACCTCGCGGAAGGGTTTGGGCGAAAACGGCGGATGTGGAGGAATGATCCGTGACATTCATCCTCCCCCGCCAGGGGGAGGTGGCGCCGGAGGCGACGGAGGGGGAGGGCGGCGGTCAGCGAGCGTCCCGTATCCTCCCCCTCCGTCAGCTACGCTGACACCTCCCCCTGGCGGGGGAGGATGGTGGTTAGAGTTTCAGGCCCCGTGCGATCGTCTTGAGTGTGGTCTTGCCGTAGGGCGGCTTGAAGCCGGCGAGCTTGGTCACGTCGATCTTGGGTTGGACGTACACCGCCTTGGCGTGGCTGAAGGTGCGGAAGCCGTCTTGCCCGTGATAGCTGCCCATGCCCGACGGGCCGACCCCGCCGAAGGGAAGGTCGTCGATCCCGGCGTGGAAGACGGTGTCGTTGACGGTCACGCCGCCCGATATCGTGCGCGAGAGAACGGCGTCCTGCTCGGCGGCGTCGCGGCCGAAATAATAGAGGCCGAGCGGGCGATCATGCGCGTTCACATAGGCGATCGCATCGTCGATCGCTGCGTAGCGTTTGATCGGCAGGATCGGGCCGAAAATCTCCTCGCGCATCACCGCCATGTCGTCGCTGGGATTCAGGATGATGTGGAGCGGCATCTTGTGGCCGTTGGAGCCGCCGAAATCCTCGTTGGCCGGATTGACCTCGATCACCTCGGCCCCCTTGGCGCGGGCATCGTCGAGATAAGCGGTCAGGCGGACATGGTGGCGATCGTTGACCACCGACGTGTAATCGGGGTTGGCGAGCAGGGTCGGGTACATCGCCTTGACCGAGTTGGTCAGCCCGTCGACCACTGCGCGCTCGCTCTCCTCAGGCACCAGCAGATAATCGGGGGCGAGGCAGATCTGCCCGGCGTTGAGCATCTTGCCGGTCGCGATCCGATCGGTCGCCACCGCGATATCGGCGGATCGGCCGATGATCGTCGGCGATTTGCCGCCCAGTTCCAGCGTCACCGGCACCAGATTGTCGGCGGCGGCGTGGAGGATGTGGCGGCCGATCGCGGTCGCGCCGGTGAACAGCAGATGATCGAAGGGGAGGGCGGAGAAAGCCTTCCCCTCCTCCGGCCCGCCATCGAAGAAGGCGAGTTCGGTTGCGTCGAAATAGCGCGGTGCGGTTTCAGCGAAGAGGGCGGAGACGCGCGGCGTGATCTCCGATGTCTTGACCATCACCCGGTTGCCCGCCGCGAAGGCGCCCGCGACCGGGCCGATCGCAAGCTGCACCGGGAAGTTCCACGGCGAGATCACGCCCACCACGCCCTTGGGCTGATAATCCACCCAGGCGCGCGCGCCGAGCAGGCCGAGCGGGAATTGCAGCGGGCGCTTTTCCCGCCGCATCCAGCGATCGAGATGCGCGAGCGAATGCTTCACCAGCCCGACCGAGCTGACGATATCGACCATCATCGATTGTTCGCGGCTGCGATGTCCGAAATCGTCGGAAATGGCCTGCGCGAAGGCATCGGCATTGTCGGCCATCATCGCGCCGAGTCGCTTCAGCCGATCCTTGCGCGCGGCGGCGGAGACCGGAAGGTCGGCGGCGAAGGCCGCGCGCTGGGCCGCGAGGACCGCCTCCATCCGATCGGCCATGATATTCCCCCCTCTATGTTCTTTGGTAGAGTTTACACGCCGTCACGCCGGCAACAAGACAGGCCGAAACGACCGGGAGGATAGGGTGGATCAGGGTTATGACAAGATCGTCGCACGGCGCTTCGGCGGCCCTGAGGTGCTGGAGATCGAACATGTGCCGGCGCTTCCCGAACCCGGCGCGGGTGAGGCGCGCGTGCGGGTGGAGGCGGCGGGGGTGGGCTTTACCGACACGATCCTGCGGCGGGGCAAATATATCGACTATAAGGGCGGCCTGCCGCTGACGCCGGGTTACGACCTGATCGGCATCGTCGACGCGCTGGGCGAGGGTGTGACGGGGTTGCGCGTGGGGCAGCGCGTGGCCGACATGCCGATGAACGGCGGCTATTCGCAAGTTTTCGTCGGGCCGGCGGAGAATCTGGTGCCGGTGCCCGACGGGATCGCGCCCGAAGCCGCAGTCGACGTGCCGTTGATGTGGATGACGGCGTGGCAGATGCTGCGCCGCTGCCCGCAGCCGCGGGCGGGTTCGGCGATCCTGGTCGTGGGCGCATCGGGCAGCGTGGGGCGGGCGCTGGTGCTGCTGGGGCGGCATCTGGGGCTCAAGGTGATCGGCACCTGCTCGGCGGGCAATATGGCGCAGGTCGAGGCTCTGGGGGCGATTGCGATCGACTATCGGCGCCCCGATCTCGTGCAGGCGATCCGCGCGGCGAGCGGGGGCGGGGTGGCCGCCGCTTATGATGCGATTGCGGGCAAAAGCTGGAAGACGAGCTGGCGGTCGCTCGCGAAGGGCGGGGTGCTGGTCGGCTATGGCGCGCAGGGCTTTGTGGATGGCGAGGGATCGGTCGCGAGCGTCATCTGGGGCTTCGTGCTGCTCAACACGATCTGGCCGAAGATCGGTAAGGTCGACGGGACGCGGCGTAGTGCGACGTTCTACAACATCCTCCAACGCCGCTGCTCGCATCCGGAGGAGTATCGTGCCGACATGATCGAGCTGTTCGATCTGATTGCCAGCGGCAAGGTGCCCGCCCCGCATGTGCAGGCCGTGCTGCCGCTTTCCGACGCTGCGGAAGCGCATAAGCGAATTGCGCAGGGTGGGTTGACGGGACGGCTGGTCCTCACCCCATGAGCATGGTTCGATAGCGCCAAAGAAGCGGGAGAGGCACAGATGACGGATTTCACGGGACAGGTCGCGTTCGTGACGGGCGGCGGCGCGGGGATCGGGTTGGCGGTGGTCGAGGCGTTCGCCGCGGCGGGCGCGAAGGTCGTGGTCGCCGATATCGACGAGAAGGCGGGGCAGGCTGCGGCCGATGCGGTGGTCGCCAAGGGGGGCGAGGCGATCTTCGTGCGGTGCGACGTTTCCGATCAGGCGTCGGTCAACGCCGCGTTCGATGCGACGATCGCGACGTTCGGGCGGGTCGACTGTGCGGTTAACAATGCGGGCATCGATCCCGAAATTTACCCCGAGGCGAAATGGGGCATCGACCTGTTCGACAAGATCCACCGCGTTAACGTGCGCGGCGTGGCGCTTTGCATGGAGCGCGAGATTGCGGAGATGCTCAAGCAGGGCGGCGGCGCGATCGTCAACATGGGCAGCTTCGCCTCGCTCGCGGGGATCGTGAACAAGCCTTATTATGTCGCGTCGAAGCATGCCGTGCTGGGCATCACCAAGTCGGCGGCGCTGCAATATGCGTCGAAGGGGATCCGCATCAACCTGGTCGCGCCGGGCGCGGTCGACACGCAGATCCTGAAGGACAATATCGGCCAGATGACCGGCGACTATAAGCCACAGGGCGGGCAGCCGGGCGCGGGCCGCGTTTCGCAGCCGAGCGAGCAGGCGCATGCCGTGCTGTTCCTGTGCGATCCGAAGTCGAGCTTCATCGTCGGCCATGCGCTGAGCGTCGACGGGGGGATTGCGGCGCGATAGGTCTTTACCGTCACCCCGGGCTTGACCCGGGGTCCAGCTGCCTTTGCCGACGTTGGAAGAAGAAGCTGGACCCCGGATCAAGTCCGGGGTGACGAGGTTAGGAAAGTCCTTAACCGGGCTTGACGACTCCGGCGCTCGCTCCCCACCCTACACGTATGTATGTGCGCGCACGCACGTGAGGGACGTCTCAAAGCATCATGAAACTCGTCGTCGTCGAATCCCCCGCCAAGGCCAAGACCATCGAGAAATATCTGGGGCCGGGTCACCGCGTCCTGGCGTCTTATGGCCATGTCCGCGATCTGCCGGCCAAGGACGGATCGGTGAACCCCGATGACGGGTTCGCGATGGAATGGGAAACCTACGCGGACAAGACCAAGCAGCTGAAGGCGATCGCCGACGAGGCGAAGGATGCCGACACCCTGATCCTCGCGACCGACCCTGATCGCGAGGGCGAGGCGATCAGCTGGCACGTTCAGGAGGTGCTGAAGAAGCGCAAGGCGCTGCCCAAGGATGTCCGGCGCGTCACCTTCAACGCGATCACCAAGCCTGCGGTGCTGGACGCGATGGCGAACCCGCGCGACCTGGACGAGGATCTGATCGACGCCTACCGCGCCCGCCGCGCGCTCGATTATCTGGTGGGCTTCACGCTGTCGCCGGTGCTGTGGCGTAAGCTGCCGGGCGCCAAGTCGGCAGGCCGCGTCCAGTCGGTCGCGCTGCGCCTCGTGGTCGATCGCGAGCGTGAGATCGAGCTGTTCAAGGCGCAGGAATATTGGTCGGTCACGGCCGATATGGAGCAGGACGGCGTGCCCTTCGTCGCGCGTCTCGTACGCTGGAAGGGCGACAAGATCGATCGGCTGACGATCGGCAATGGCGGCGACGCGGCGGCGGCGAAGAAGGCGGTCGAGGACGGCCGCTTCTCGGTCGCCTCGGTCGAGACCAAGCCGGTTACGCGCAACCCCCCGCCGCCCTTCACGACGTCGACCCTGCAGCAGGAGGCCGCGCGCAAGCTGGGCTTCGCGGCGAGCCACACGATGCGGCTGGCGCAGGCGCTCTACGAAGATGGCGCGATCACCTATATGCGTACCGACGGCGTCCAGATGGACGGCAGCGCGATCAACGCCGCGCGCGGCGCGATCGCCAACCGCTATGACGCGTCCTACGTGCCCGATAAGCCGCGCCAGTATCAGACCAAGGCGAAGAATGCGCAGGAAGCGCACGAGGCGATCCGCCCGACCGACTTCAGCAAGGATCGCGCGGGTTCGGGCGATCATGCGCGCCTGTACGATCTGATCTTCAAGCGCGCGCTCGCCAGCCAGATGGCGTCGGCGCGGATGGAGCGCACGACGGTCGAACTTCAGGACGGGACGGGCCAGCACGGGCTGCGCGCGACCGGGCAGGTCGTCCTCTTCCCCGGCTATCTCGCGCTTTACGAAGAAGGCCGCGACGATGAGGGCGACGAGGAGAGCCGCCGCCTGCCGCGCATGCGCGAGGGCGATACGCCCGCCAAGAAGAAGGTCGACGCCGAACAGCACTTCACTCAGCCGCCGCCGCGTTATTCGGAAGCGAGCCTGGTCAAGAAGATGGAGGAGCTGGGGATCGGGCGTCCCTCGACCTATGCCGCCACGCTCCAGACGCTCAAGGACCGCGACTATGTGACGGTGGAGAAGAACCGCTTCACCCCGAACGACAGCGGGCGCCTCGTCACCAGCTTCCTCGAACGCTTTTTCGAGCGATACGTCAGCTACGATTACACCGCGCATCTCGAAGAGGAGCTCGACGACGTGTCGGGCGGCCGCGCGGGCTGGCAGGCGGTGCTGGAGGCCTTCTGGAAGGACTTCAAGCCCAAGACCGCCGAGGTGATGGAGCAGAAGCCGTCCGAGGTGACCGCGGCGCTCGACCAGTTCCTTGCGCCCTATCTGTTCCCCGACAAGGAGGATGGCAGCGATCCGCGCCTGTGCCCGACGTGCAAGGTGGGGCAGCTGTCGCTGCGCGGCGGCAAGTTCGGCGCGTTCATCGCCTGCTCCAATTACCCGGAGTGCAAGTTCACGCGCCGCTTCGCGCAGGGCGGGGCCGCGAATGACGGGGCCGACGAAGGTCCGGTCGTGCTGGGCACCGATCCGGCAACCGGCCTCGAAGTCTCCAAGCGCAGCGGGCGGTTCGGGCCGTATATCCAGCTGGGTGAGGGCAAGGAGGCCAAGCGCGGTTCCATCCCCAAGGACGTGCCGCAGGACGATCTCGACCTCGCAATGGCGCTCAAGCTGGTGAACCTGCCGCGCACCGTGGGCATGCACCCGGAAACGGGCAAGCCGATCCAGGCGTCGATCGGGCGCTTCGGCCCCTATCTGCTCCACGACGGCAAATATGGGCGGCTGAGTTCGACCGCCGAGGTGTTCGAAGTCGGCATGAATGCGGCGGTCGTGAAGCTGGCCGAGGCGGCGGCGGGCGGCGGTCGCGGGCGCGGTGCGGCGCGCGAACCGCTCAAGAGCTTTGGCGACAGCCCGGAGACGGGCAAGCCGGTCAAGCTGATGGAAGGGCGTTTCGGCCCCTACATCACCGACGGCGTCACCAACGCGACCCTGCCCAAAAGTGCGAGCGCCGACGATCTGACGCTGGAAAGCGCGCTCGTCATGCTGGCCGAAAAGGCCGCGAAGGGGCCGGCCAAGGGCAAGAAGCCGGTGAAGAAGGCGGCGGCTGCAAAGAAGGCTCCGGCGAAGAAGCCGGCTGCGAAGAAGAAGGCGGCCGAGTGAATGGACGTCGAGGCTTTTCGTCGAAGCCTCGACGTCGATACGCTGACCACCGTCGACGCGCTCCGCACCCTGATCGCGTCATGCCATGATGGCCTGACCGAACGGATCAAGTGGAACGCGCCGAGCTTCTGTCACGGCGGTGACGATCGGATCACGCTGGGTATCGAGCGCAAGGGCGGGGTGCGCGTCGTCTTTCATCGCGGGGCGAAGGCGAAGGACATGGCAGGCTTCGTGTTCGACGACCCCGATCGTATTGCGCGTTGGCCCGCTGCCGATCGGGGTGTCGCTGTGTTCGCCGATGCGGGTGCCGTAGCGGCGAAGGCCGAAGCACTCTGCGCTTTATGCGCCCGCTGGATCGACGCTACAGCCCCATAGCTTCGTAGGCGGCCTTGAGCGTCGGCTCGGCCAGGGCCTGCGCCTTTTCCGCGCCCTTGAGCAGGATCGCGTCGAGTTCGTCAGGGTTCGCCTTGAGATCGGCGAGCCGCGCCGCGATCGGGCCGAGCTTTTCGACCAGCAATTCGCCCAGCGCCGGCTTGAACGCGCCAAAACCCTGGCCGCCGAACTGCGCCAGCACCGCAGCCGGCGTCGTGTCGGTCATCGCGGCGTAGATGCCGACCAAGTTGCGCGCCTCGGGGCGCTCGGCCAGCCCTTCGATCTCGGACGGCAGCGGTTCGGGATCGGTCTTGGCCTTACGGACCTTCGCCATGATCGTGTCGACATCGTCGGTCAGGTTGATGCGGCTCGCGTCCGAAGGATCGGACTTGGACATCTTGGCCGCGCCGTCACGCAGGCTCATCACGCGCGCCGCCGGGCCGCCGATGACGGGTTCGGGCAGGGTGAACAGCTCGACCCCGAAATCGGTATTGAACTTGGTCGCGATGTCGCGCGCCAGCTCCAGATGCTGCTTCTGGTCCTCGCCCACCGGAACGTGGGTTGCGTTGTAGAGCAGCACGTCGGCGGCCTGCAGCACCGGATAGGCATAGAGGCCGATCGAGGCGCCTTCGCGGTTCTTGCCCGACTTTTCCTTGAACTGGGTCATGCGGTTGAGCCAGCCGATCCGCGCGGTGCCGTTCAGCAACCAGCACAATTCGGCATGTTCCGGTACCTGTCGCTGGCGGAACAGGATCGCCTTGTCCTGATCGATCCCGCACGCGATCAACGCGGCGGCCATCTCGCGGATATTGTTCTTCAGCGCGGCCGGATCGTTGTGAACCGTGATCGCGTGCAGATCGGCGAGGAAGAACAGGCACTCGCCCGGCTCATCCTGCATCTGCACCCAACGCCGGATCGCGCCGAGATAGTTGCCGAGATGCAGGTTGCCGGTGGGCTGGATGCCCGAGACTGTGCGCTTGGTCATAGTGGCCGGGCTTTTGCGGCAGGGCGGAGAGGGGGTCAAGCGCCGGGCGGGTCATTGGCCTGCGCATTCGATTTCGTTTCGTTTTTGCGCGATTACCGCCAAGGCCGTGTCGTTGCGGCTCCGTCACAGGCAGGATCTGTGGGGGAATCGCGCAAATGACGAAGGAAGCCGAACGACTATTCATGCAAAAACTGGGCGAGGAGGGGTGGGCTCACTCGCTCAACAAGCCGTTTTCCGAGCCGGGGTGTTGGAGCAACCTCGTCACGATGGGCTTCATGATGAGCCAGTTGCCCGAACCGCCCGCGCGGATACTCGACCTGGGGTGCGGCGGGGGGTGGAGCAGCCGCTTCTTCGCGCAGCGCGGCTATTCGGTCACGGGTCAGGACATCTGCGCGGATATGGTGCGCATCGGGGAGGAAGGGCGCGATCGCAATCCTGTCCCGCTCGATCTCAACTTCATCGTCAGCGACTATGAATCGCTGGCGTTAGAGAATGAGTTCGATGCGGCCTTCTTCATCGACTCGCTTCATCACGCCGAAGACGAGCTGGCGGCGATCCGATCGGCTTATCGTGCGCTGAAACCCGGCGGCATCTTGATGACGCGCGAACCGGGGGAGGGGCATAGCGAGGCGCCCTGGTCGATCGCGGCTGTCGAGGAATATGGCGTTACCGAGCGGGATATGCCGCCGCATCTGATCATTCGGCGCGGGCTGGAGGTGGGCTTCACAAGCTATCGGGTATTCCCGGCGCCGGAGGAGATGAAGGACATATTCTTCCGCCCGCGCACGCCGCGCATCTTCGGCAGGCTGGCGCCCAAGCTGGCGTTCAAGGGCGCGCGGCTGGCGTTGCGGCCCAGCCGGAAGAATGGCGCGATCATGCTGCTGCGGAAATAGCGCCGCCGGTGACGCGATCCCGCTTCGATTTCGGCGCGGGATCGCTATAGGGCGGGGCGATGACGAAGGATGCCGAGCGCGATTATCTGAGCAAGACGGGTGAAAACGGGCGCCTGCACTCGCTCCGCAAGCCCTTCGCCGATCCGGACAGCTGGGCGCTGCTGGCGTCGATGGGCTTCATCATGGAGCAATTGCCCCCGCCGCCCGCGCGCATCCTCGATCTGGGATGTGGGGGCGGCTGGACGAGCAAATTCCTCGCGATGCGCGGCTATGCGGTGGTCGGGCAGGATATCGCGCCCGACATGGTCGCGCTGGCCGAGGAAAATCGCGATCGCAGCCCCGATCCGCTCGATCTGCGGTTCGTGCAGAGCGATTATGAGACATTGCCCTTCGACGGGGAATTCGACGCCGCGATCTTCTTCGATTGCCTGCATCATGCGGATGATGAGGTTGCGGCGATCCGATCCGCCTATCGCGCGCTGAAGCCCGGCGGCATCCTGATCACGCATGAGCCGGGCGAGGGGCATGCCGCGATGCCCCATTCGATCGAGGCGATGCGGCAGTTCGGCGTCAACGAACGCGACATGCCGCCGCATCTGATCATCCGCGCGGGGCGCGAAGTCGGCTTCCGCGACGCCCACGTCTTTCCGATGCCCGACGATGTGCGCAAGATCTTCTACATGTCGCGCCGCGCGCCGCTGAACCCCAAGCGGGCGATCTACCGGGCGTATAAGGCGCTGATGATGGCGCTGCGCCCCGATCTGACGCGCAGCGCGATCGTGGTGATGGAGAAGTGAAAGCTTAGCGCCGTCGGCGCAGCTGCCCCTTGAGCGTCGACAGCTTGTAGGCGCCCAGCGCGAATACCGCGCCGAAATAGACGATGAACGCCGCGCCGATCAGGAGGGAGAGGGCGATCACGCGCTCGATCAGGCTGCGGCCGGTCCACGGATCGACGAACGGGTTGGCGATCAGGAGCATGCCGGTGAGCAACGCGGTCGCGGCGAGCAGGCGCAGGCCGGTGTGGCGCAGGCGGCCGTCGATCGCGAAATGGTCGCGCTTGCGTAGTGTCGCGTAGAGCAGGATCGCGTTCACCCAGGCCGAGATCGCGGTCGAGAGCGCGAGGCCGACATGGCCGAGCGGCCAGATCAGGACGAGGTTGAGGATCAGGTTCACCAGCATCGCGACCAGGGCGATCCGCACCGGCGTCTTGGTGTCCGCCCGCGCGTAGAAGCCGGGGGTCAGCACCTTGATCAGGACGTAGGCGGGCAGGCCGATCGAGAAGGCGGCGAGCGCCTGGGCGCTGGCGATCGTGTCGGCGGCGGTGAACACGCCGTGCTGGAGCAGGGCGCGGATCAGCGGCATTGCCGAGACCATCAAAGCGGCGGTCGCGGGGAGGGTGAGGAGCAGGACGAGTTCGATCGCGCGATTCTGCGTATCGAGCGCGGCCTTGTGGTCGCCGCCGCCGATCTGGCGCGAGAGGCTGGGCAGCATCGCGGTGCCCACGCCGATCCCGATCAGGCCGAGCGGGAGCTGATTCAGTCGATCGGCATAATAGAGGTACGACACCGACCCTTCGGGCAGGAAGCGCGCGGCGAGCGTGGTCGAGATCAGCAGGTTGAACTGCACCGCGCCCGCGCCCAGCGCTGCCGGACCGATGAGTTTGAGGAGCCGCTTCACCTCCGGGCTGACGCGCGGCAGGCGGATGCGCAGGCGGACGCCCGCCTGCCAGCAGGCGAGGATCAGCCAGGCGAGCTGGAGCCCGCCGGATACGGTGACGGCGATCGCCTGCGTCCGGGCGGTTTCGACATCGCTAGCCCCGCGGAAGAACAGCAGGCCGACGATCAGGCAGATGTTGAGCAGGATCGGGGCGGCCGCATTCACCCAGAAACGGTTGAGCGAATTGAGGATGCCGCCGAGCAGCGACACCAGGCTGATCAGCATCAGATAGGGGAAGGTGATCCGCGTATATTGGGTCGCCAGCGCGAACTTTTCGGGGCCGCCATCAGGGAAGCCGCCGGTCATCGCATAGACGATCGGCCCGGCCGCCAGCATCATGATGACCGTGAAGACGATCAGGATCGGCAGCAGGACCGAGAGCACATCCTCCGCAAAGCGGATGCCCGCGGCGAGGCCGGTGCCCTCATTCTCCTTGTCGCCTTCCGCGACCGTGCGATTGAACATCGGCACGAAGGCGGCGGAAAAGGCGCCTTCCGCGAACAAAGCGCGAAACAGATTGGGCAGGCGCCACGCGATCAGGAAAGCGTCCGAGGCGAAGCCCGCACCCACAAACCGCGCCATCAGCATGTCGCGCAGGAAGCCGAGCACGCGGCTGACCAGCGTCAGCCCGCCGATCGTGGCCGAGGCGCGGAGCAGGTTCATATCTTAAATCCTCCCCAGAATGGGGAGGGGGACCGCGAAGCGGTGGAGGGGGCAGGAGGCTGGGCGAGGCGCTTGTGGCCAGCCCCCTCCACCATGCTGCGCATGGTCCCCCTCCCCGCTTCGGGGAGGATCAATCAGGCCTCGCCCGCCGGTTCGGCGGTGGCGAGTTCGGCCTGCTGGGCCGCCTGCTGCAGGTAGAGCGTGCCGAAATCGATCGGCTCGAGCACCAGCGGCGAGAAATTGCCGTCGCGGATCGCATCCGAAACCACGCGGCGCGCGAAGGGGAACAGCAGGCGCGGCGCTTCGGCGAAGAGGAAGGGCTGCATCTGATCGGCCGGGATGTTGCGCAGGCCAAAGAGGCCGGCATAGACCAGTTCGACCGCATAGCCGAGCGTGTCGCCGAAGGTGGCCGCAACCTCGATCTTCAGCATCACTTCGAACACGTCGTCGGCCGCCTGCTGCGAACCGATGTTGAACTGCACGTCGATCTTGGGCTGTTCGGGCGCCTGATAGATAGCGGGCGAGTTCGGGTTCTCGAACGAGAGATCCTTCACGTACTGCGCGATCATCATCACCTGCGGCTCGTTATCCGCACCGTTGGGGAACGTCGCTTCGGCGCCCTGATCCGCGCCCTGTTCGTCGGCCATTATTCGATTCCTGCCCATGTTGATTTGGTGGCCGGGCGCGTGGCCCGGCGATGGCGCCCGCGCCTAGCAAAGCGCAGGCGGCGGGGCAATGGCGCGCGCCATTTGAAAGTCGGGACAGTTGCTCCTATGTAGGCTCGTGATTTCGCGCCCCGTTGGCGCATGGGAGGACTGGTGGCCACGATAGTCATTCTCGCGATGGTGTTTCTGTTCGTCGCGTTCCGCCTGTGGAGCGTGCTGGGCCGCCGTACCGGCCATGAGCAGACCATTGCGCGCCCCGCCGAGGCCGCACCCGCGCCGATCGCGGCGGGCCGTTCGCTGCCCGACGCGGCTGCGCCGACCGCTCCGGGTCGCCCCGCACTGGTCGAGCCGCGCGCCGAAACCGGCCTGCGCGCCATCCAGTCGGCCGAATCCCATTTCGATCCGGCGCACTTCGTCGAAGGCGCGCGTTCGGCCTATCGCATGATCCTCGAAGCCTATTGGAACGAGGATCTGGATACGCTGCGCAACCTGACGGGCGATTCGGTGTATGAGGCGTTTGCCGATGCGATCGCGCAGCGCAAGGAAGCCGGGCAGAAGCTCGACAACCGGCTGGTCACGATCGAAAACGCCGTGATCGAGCAGGCGGCGCTCAGCGGCCGTCAGGCGAGCATCACCGTGCGTTTCGAAGCCGATATCGCGGCCGTGACGCGCGACACCGAAGGTACTGTCATCGCCGGTTCGCTGACCGATGCCGTGCCGACCCACGACGTCTGGACCTTCGCGCGCGAAGTGAAGTCGGACGATCCCAACTGGGTGCTGATCGAAACCGACGAGGCCGCGTGATCCGCCGCTTTTGTCTGAGCGTCGCGGGCCTCGCGACGCTCTCCGCCTGCGCGACTGTCGTGCCCCAGCCGGGTGCACCCACGCACGCGCCGACTCACCATGCGCAGCCCGCGCCGAAGCCCGCCCCCGCGCCGACGGCCCCGGCCAAGCCGACGACGGCCGCCGCCGCCGGCATTTCGCGCGGACCGGCTTATGCGCAACTGGGCGTGACGCCGGCTTCGGCCAGCGCCGCGCTTACCGCCTTCCGCCTGTCGTGCCCCGCGCTGATGCGGCGCACCGATGCGAGCGGGCTGACCCGTTCGGGCGACTGGAATGGCGCGTGCGCGGCCGCGACCGGATGGCCCGACAGCGATGCCGCCGGCTTCTTCACCGCGCAGTTCCAGACGATTTCGGTCGGCGACGGACAGGCTTTCGCCACCGGCTATTATGAGCCGGAGATCGCCGGATCGCGAGAGCCGCGCCTGGGTTATGAGGTGCCGGTCTATAAGAAGCCGTCCGATCTGGTCGAAGGCGATCTGGGCGATTTCTATCCCGATCTGAAGGGCAAGAAGATCCGCGGCCGCGTGCAGAACGGCAAGCTGATCCCCTATCATGATCGCGGCGCGATCGAGGATGGGGCGCTGAAGGGGCGCGGGCTGGAGATCGGCTATGCCGCCGACGCGGTCGAGTTCTTCTTCCTGCAGGTGCAGGGTTCGGGGCGGTTGCGCCAGCCCGACGGCAGCGTGATCCGCATCGGTTATGACGGGCAGAATGGCCGCGAATATGTCGGCATCGGCAAGCTGATGCGCGACCGCGGGCTGCTCGGCCCCGGCGAGCTTTCGATGCAGGGCGTGATGGCGTGGCTGCGCGCGCACCCGGCCGAAGGCGACGCGATCATGCGCGAGAATAAGAGCTTCGTCTTCTTTCGCGAACTCACCGGCCCCGGCCCGCTCGGCGCGCTCAATGTCGCGGTGACGGGGCGGACGACGGTGGCCGCCGATCCGGCCTTCATTCCGCTGGGCGCGCCCGTCGTGCTGTCGCTCGATCGCACCGAGGCGAACGGGCTGTGGGTCGCGCAGGATACGGGCGGCGCCATCAAGGGCGCGAACCGTTTCGACACCTTCTGGGGCGCGGGCGACGATGCGCGCCGGATCGCGGGCGGGATGAGCGGGCGCGGCAAGGCGTGGCTGCTGCTGCCGCGCGCGTCGGTCGATCGGCTGGAGGCCGCGGGTGCCGCGCAGGCGCGGTCCTGATCTCGAACCCGAGGAGGCCGCGCTCTGGGAGCGCGTGACCGAAACCGTCCGGCCGATCCGCAAGCGCGCCTTGCCGCGCCCGACGCCGGTGCTGGCCGATCCCTCGGTTGCTCCCGCGATCATCGCCAAAGCGCCTAAGGGGCGCGTGCCGCCGGTTCGGGCGGTGACGCCTAAGCCGCTGCCGCCGCGCGACCTGACGATAGACGGGCTCGACGGCGGCTGGGACCGGCGGCTGCTGAAAGGATTGGCCCGGCCCGATCGCACGCTCGATCTGCATGGGCATACGCTGGCGACCGCGCATCGCGCCTTCGATGCCGGCTTGCGCGACGCGCTGGCCGATGGGGTGCGCGTGCTGCTGCTGGTGACGGGGCGGCCGCCGCGAGAGGCCGATGAGCGCCGCAATGGCGCCGCCCGGCGCGGCGCGATCCGCGGCGAGGTCGACAGCTGGATCGCGGCCAGCCCGCATGCCGATCGCATCGCAGCCGTACGCGGCGCGCATCCCCGCCACGGCGGGGCGGGCGCGCTCTACCTGATCCTGCGCCGCCCGCGCGGCTAAAAATCGGTCGCGAGGGTCAAGGCGAGGCCCGATCCCGGCCGCGCATCGCCCGCAACCCGGATGCGATATTCGCTGGCGAGCGTGACCGTGGTGCGATCGACCGGAACGACGATCGCGACGCGCGGTCCCACGTCGAGCCGCTTCGCCCCCGGTTGCGCCGCGCCCCACGCGCCTGCGCCGACGATGAGCCTGTGCGTGCGACCGAGCCGCAGCCGGCGCCCTGCGCGCACCGCGCCGTCCGCGAAGAGATCGCGCCGTCGGGCGCCGACGATGCCCGCTTGCGCATAGGCATCGGCGACGATGTCTCGTCCGAACTCGCGATACAGGCCACCGGCGGCATAAGCGGACCAGGCGTCGCGCCCGCCGCGCGTCACGCCGAAGCGCCGCTCGACGCTCAGGCGCAGGGCCGCGCGGCGGATCGGCTCGATCTCGATCCCGATCGCGCCCTCCGCGCCGCTGCGCGTGCTGAGTGGGGCATAAGCGCGCGTGGCGATCGAGACGGGGATGCGCCCGCTACCGTCGACCCGCCATGCGAGGCGCGCGCCGGCCTGCGATCCACCAAGCTGCCCGAAGCGCGCCAGATCGACCCCGCCGCCGTCGCGCGCGAACAGCCACGCCGAACCGTGCCAGCGCGTGCTGCCGGGTGTGGCGGCCGGGAGGGGCGGGAGCGGAAGGCTGGGGACGGGTGGTGCCTCCGAAGGTTGCGCTTCGATCAGGACGGATTGCGCGAAATCTGCAGGCAGGGAGGTCGCGGCGACACGGACGGGGCGGGCTTCCGGTCGTTTCCTACGCGGTTGATCGTCCTTGATGACGCCCGTCGCCGCGATCGATGCGGGCGCTACGGCCGCCATGATTTCGCGGACCGCCGGCGTTTTTCGCGCCAGCGCTTCGACCTTCATCATCGCGGGCAGGGTGACGACCAGCCCGAACGCCGCCCGCATCGCGCACCAGCCGCCGATGACGATCCACAGGAAGCGGATCGGCCCCATCCGGCGTGCGATCATTCGGCGGGCAGAATGGCGGGAAAGGCGTGGCTCGTCTTGTCCCACGCCACCGGGCCGCGCGCATAGGCAAACACCGCACGCCGCGCCGATGCGATCGCGATCAGATTGCCGACGAACAGGCGCGGCACCGACAGCAGACCCTGCCGCACGCCATAGGCATAAGCGACGAAGCCCGCCCGCATCACGACGCGCCAGAGCAGCAACAGGCTGTTGAACGCGAGCAGGACGGGCATGATCGCGCCGCCCTCCATCGGCCGGCCAAGCAGCCATTGGACCGAGGCGCACAGCATCCCGCCATAGGCGGCCGTCAGCACGATCGCGGCCAGCACCGATCGCCGATCGCGCATCCGCATCCAGCCTTCGGCGAAGTCGCTGGTCCAGCCGAGCTTTTCCCATCCCGCCAGCGCGATGCCGATCATCCACCGGGTCTTCTGCCGCACGGCGGCGTCGATCGTGCTGGGGAAATAAGCGCGCGTCGCGATCGGCGATCCGCCCCGGCGGCCAGGGATGCGCGCGAAGCGGGCGCTGCGGCCCAGCGCCTTCAGCCGCAGGCCCATTTCATAATCTTCGGTCAGGCTCGCCGCGTCGAACGGATCGCCGCCGCGCGCATTGGCGAGCGCCACCACCGCATCGCGGGCAATGGCGCAACCGACCCCGGCGAGCGGCATGCCGGCGCCCAGCCTTTCGCGGACCAGCATCTGCTTGCCGTGCGACTCCGCAAACTCGTCGATATAATGGCCCGATATCCACGGGGAACGCGGATCGGCCAGCGGCAGGACAGGAATCTGGACGAGGTCGCTCGTCTCGATCAGCCGATCGAACAAGGCGATTTTGAGCGGATGGATCACATCCTCGGCATCGTGCAGCACGATCGCCTTCAAACGCACATCGTCGCGCGCTTCATCCTCGATCACGGCATGCCAGCAGCGGTTGAGGCATTCGGCCTTGGTGGTGGGGCCGTCGAGCGTGCCCGATACGATGCGGATATGCGGGCTGCCGACCGCGCGAACCGCGTCGATCGTGGCGGGATCGTTCGGATAGACGCCGACATAGATGCGATAGTCGTCGTGCCGGATCCGATCGACGGCGCTGCGCAGCATCGATCCGATCACGTCCTGCTCATCCCACGCCGGGATCAGGATCGCGATGCGGCCGGGCGATCGGGGAACGGGCAAGTCATCGATCGCTGGAGTATTGGGTCTTTTGCACCCGCTTATCCAAGCGCGGAAGACGCCGAACAACCAAATGCAGTCGATTGCAAGATCATCCACACCACCGATCAGCAATCCCACACAGGCGAACAGCATCAATTCGTGCGTGATGAAGTCGAGCGCGTGCAGCGCCGCATCGATGATCATGGAATTCCCCCGAACCCGAGGGAATGATTATCGGAAATGGATGTTTTCGAAAATATCCAAATCGGATTCAAAGCGCGCCTGCTGTTGCGCCTTGGGACTTGCGGCGATGAAGGTGGCGCAGGCGGCGCTTTTCATGTCGGCGCAGGCGGCCACGCGCGCGCCGCCCGAACGATCGGCCCACAGGCTCTGCCCTTCCAGGAAGGCATATTGCAGGCTGTCGCGCGCCATCGCCTTGAGATCGCGATAGCCGAGCTTCTGGTCGGTCGCGGCGCGCAGATATTCGTTGGTCATGTCGCTGCGTGCGACGCCTTCGTCATCGGTCGACAGCACCACGGGCACGCCATAGCTGCGGTAGAGGGCGAGCGGATGATCGGCGCCCTTCACGCCCAGGATCACGTCGTTGCTGGTCAGGTTGATTTCCACCGCGACGCGGTCCTTCGCCATGCGGCGGAGGAGGGCGGGGGCGTCGGCCTCGAACGCGATGTCGACGCCGTGGCCGATCCGCTTGGCGCCCGCCACATCGACCGCTTGGGCGATGTGCGACTTCAGGTCGCGCGGGGGGACGAGGCCCAGCGTGAGTTCGCCGGCGTGGAGCGACAGCGCGACGTTCGGATGCTTCGCCTTCAGCCACTTGAGCATCGCCATGTGGAGCGCATAGTCGCGGCGGGGCACCGGCTCATGTTCGGGCGCGACGATGTTGACGCCGACGAAGCGCGTATCCGCCTCGGCCAGCGCGAAGCCGTAAGCGAGCTGTGCGAAGACGATGCGCGGATCGAGATTGCGCAACGCGCAGGGCAGATAGCGTATCGCGACCGCGCAGCCGGGCTGAGCCGAGGCGGTGCCACAACCGAGCATCCGCTTCGCCTCCGCCTCCGCCGCGTCCATTTCGGCGCGACCGGCGGCGACGGCCTGCGCCATTGCCGGCGCGATCGCGGCGTCGAGCTTCGCGAAGTCGGTGCCGTCGCCGCCGTCGCGCATCGCCACGGGGAGCAGCGCGCGCATCGGCGACAGGATCGTCATCGGCTCGATATAGCCGACATGGTCGTAGGCCGCCTGTTCCAGCGTGGTGGCGATGATCTTGCCCGTCTGCCCGCGCGTGCCGGGGCCGAACGCCTCGAACGTGTGGAAGAAGCGGTCTTGGCCGGGGATGCGGGGATCGCCGAAGCCGCGTTCGAAGCCGCGCGTCGAAATCGCATCGACGACGCGCGAATAGAGTTTGGCATCGGCATCCAACCCCTCGGCCGGAACGCTGCCGGGCGCCTTGCAGGGCGCATCGACGATGTGCGCGGTGGCGATGTCGATGCACAAACCGGCGTCGCCGGCCCAACTCAGCGCATCCTCGGCATAGGTCGATCCGCCCAGATGGTTGTGGAGGTCAGCACCCTTGGGCATCGCCTGCAGGAACAGGCGCAGCTTCGCGCGATCCGCCGCGATCGACGCCATATAGGCCGCGGTGCGCGCCTCCGGGCTGGGCGCGGGCGCAGGCTTGGCGGCGAGCGACGACGCGGCGGCGAGCACGACAGCGAGCGCGGTTGCGGACAGGATCGACAGGCGCATGAACTTCCCCTTTGTGCGCGAGCGTGGCGGATCGGGTTCGCACTCGCAACATCGATTTCGGCTCGCTGTTCGCACCTGCAAAAAATGCTTGCCGAAACGAAGCGAAATCCGCATCAATTCATAATTCGCTTACTTCGGGGGAATGGCGATGGCGGAAGATCGGGACGGGGCGGCGTTGCGCATATCGGCGGCGGCGATCGGCCTTGTCCTGCCGCCGGAGACGATCGAGGGCGTGGCCGCCAATGCCGCGTTGCTCGAAGCGCATGCCGCGAAGCTGGCCGACTTCCCCCTGCCGGACGATCCCCGCCCATGATGTCCGCCGCCGGCATCGCCGCCGAGGTGCGATCGGGCCAGCGCAGCGCGCGCGCCTTCGCCGAGGCCGCCATTGCCGCGATCCGCGCGAAGGACGGCGCGATCGGCGCGGTGACGCGGTTGCTCGACGAACGCGCGCTGGCCGAAGCTGATGCGGTCGATGCGATCGTCGCGGCAGGGCGCGATCCGGGGCCGCTGGCGGGCGTGCCTTATGGTGTGAAGGATCTGTTCGACGTCGCGGGCCTGCCGACCACCGCGGGGGCGGGGATGCGCGCCGATGCGACGCCTGCTGTCGCCGATGCCGAGGCGGTGGCGCGGTTGAAGGCGGCGGGTGCGGTGCTGATCGCGACGCTCAACATGGACGAATATGCCTATGGCTTCGTCACGGTGAACGCGGCTTATGGCACCACGCGCAACCCGCATGATCCGGCGCGGCTGTGCGGGGGGTCGTCGGGCGGTTCGGCGGCGGCGGTGGCTGCGGGCATGCTGCCGCTGTCGCTCGGGTCCGACACCAACGGATCGATCCGCATCCCCGCCGCGCTGACGGGCCTTTACGGGCTGAAGCCGACGCACGGCGCGCTGCCGATGGCGGGGGTGTTTCCGTTCGTGGAGAGCTTCGACGATATCGGGCCGTTTGCGCGCAGCGTGGCCGATCTGGAACTGGCGTGGACCACGCTCTCCGGTCATCCCCGCGAAGGCGGGGACCCATCCAGTCTCTCCGCGCATGACGGCCTTGGATGGGCCCCCGCCTTCGCGGGGGTGACGGTTGGAAGGCTCGACGGCTGGTTCCGCGCCGATGCCGATCCCGAACTGCTCGACGGTCTCGATGGCTTTGCCGACGCGCTGGGCGGAGGGCCGCTGGTCGAATTGCCCGAGGTGGCGCGCGCGCGCTCGGCGGCGTTCGTGATGACGGCGGCGGAGGGCGGGGCGCTGCACCTGCCGACATTGCGTACCCGCGCGATGGACTATGACCCCGCGACGCGCGACCGGCTGCTCGCCGGCGCGCTGCTGCCCGCCGCGCATTATGTCCGCGCGCAACGTTTCCGCAGCTGGTTCGCGGCGCGCGCGGCCGAACTGTTCGAACGGTTCGACGTGCTGCTCGCGCCCGCAGCACCCTGCGTCGCGCCCTTGATCGACGATCAGACGATGATCGTCGGCGGTGAGAAGGTGCCGGCGCGTGCGAATATCGGCTTGCTCACGCAACCGCTCAGCTTCATCGGGCTTCCCGTCCTCACCGTGCCGTTGCTGCGGCCGGGCAGATTGCCGCTGGGTGTCCAGCTGGTCGGCAAGCCCGGCGGCGAGGCGACCTTGTTCGCCGCCGCCGCCCGACTGGAGGCCGCAGGGCTGACGGGCTTTTCGGAGCCGTGCGATGTGCGATAGGGTGATGGCGATCGGTAACGGCCGGCGCGCGGGAGGAGAAATAGACGCCAAGGGGGTGGCACACGCATGAGCGCGATCGAACGTTATTTCGGCCTGGCGGAACGGGGGACCAATACCCGGACCGAGATCGTCGCGGGCACGACCACCTTCCTGACGATGGCCTATATCATCCTGGTGAACCCGGCGATCCTGGGTCAGGCCGGAATGCCGGTCGCCGCGGTCGCCGCCGCGACCTGCCTCGCCGCCGCCTTCGCCAGCATATTGATGGGTTTTGCGGCCAACGTGCCCCTGGCGCTCGCGCCCGGCATGGGGCTGAACGCCTATTTCAGCTTCACCGTCGTTCAACAAATGGGCGTGCCGTGGCCGGTGGCGCTCGGCTGCGTGTTCGTATCGGGCGTGGTGTTCCTGCTGCTGACGCTGGGCGGCATACGCCAGATGATCGTCGCGGCGATCCCGCCGCATCTGTTCGCGGCGGTGGCGGGCGGCATCGGGCTGTTCATAGGTTTCATCGGGCTGAAAAATGCCGGGATCGTGGTGTCGAACCCGGCGACTTCGGTGGCGCTGGGCGATCTCCACGCGGCGGGGCCGCTGCTCGCGATTGCGGGCCTCGTCATCATCTCGGTACTGAGCATGTGGAACGTGCGCGGGGCGATGCTGATCGGCATCGTCGCGACGACCCTGCTCGGCTGGCTGTTCGGCGCAGTCGAGTTCAAGCCCGAACCCTATAATCTCGCGGCGATGACCGAGACGGCGTTCAAGCTCGATCTCGCGGGCGTGTTCGGCGGGACGGGGCATGGCATCGGCCTGCTCGAAATCCTGTTCGTCTTCCTGTTCGTCGACCTGTTCGACAATATCGGGACTTTGGTGGCGGTGACGAAGCGTGCGGGCCTGATCGAGCCGGACGGCAAGATTCCGCGCCTGAACCGCATCCTTTTCACCGACTCGATCGCGACGATCTTCGGTTCGATGGCGGGCACCAGCACCGTCACCTCCTATGTCGAAAGCGCGGCGGGCGTGCAGGCGGGCGGGCGCACCGGCCTGACGGCGGTGGTAACGGGCGTGCTGTTCCTCGCCGCGATGTTCGTGGCGCCTTATGCACAGCTGATCCCGATCGCCGCGACCGCACCGGCGCTGATCCTCGTCGGCGGGCTGATGATGGCGCCGCTGGTCGAAGTGCCGTGGGACGATGCGGAGATGGCGATCCCGGCCTTCCTGACGCTCGCGCTGATCCCGCTGACATTCTCGATCGCCAACGGCCTCGCCTTCGGCATCACCGCGCATGCCGCGCTCAAGCTGCTCAAGGGCAAGGCGACCAAGCGCGACTGGCTGCTGTTCGTGCTCGCCGGCCTGTTCGTCGTCCGCTTCGCGTGGATGGCCGGCGGCGCCTGATGCTCCACACGCCGAAATCGCTGCGCGGTATGGTGACCGCGCCGCATCACCTCGCAAGCCAGGCGGGGCTTTCGGTGTTGCAGGATGGCGGATCGGCGATCGAAGCGGCGGTCGCGACGGCGGCGGCGCTGGCGGTGGTCTATCCGCATATGAACTCGATCGGCGGCGACAGCTTCTGGCTGGTCGCCGAACCGGACGGGAGCGTCCACGCGGTGAGCGCGGTTGGCGGCGCGGCGCAGGCGGCGGACCTCGATCTCTATGCGGGGATGGGCGCGGTGCCGTGGCGCGGGCCGCTGGCGGCGAATACCGTCGCGGGGACGATTTCGGGGTGGGAGGCGATGCTGGCGCGCGTGCCCGATCCGCTGCCGCTCGATCGCCTGCTGCGCGATGCGATTGCCCATGCCGAAAAAGGCGTGGTAGTGACCAGGGGCGGGGCCGAGATAGCCGCTGCCAAGGACGCCGAATTGCGCGACGTCTTCGGCTATGCGGAGATATTCCGGGGCGGGGGGGAACCGCTATCGGAGGGCGAGATCCTGCGGCAACCGGCGCTGGCGGAAACGCTGCGCCGGCTGGCGTCGCAGGGTCTCGTCGACTTCTACACCGGCGCGCTGGCCGCCGACATCGCCGCCGATCTGGCGGCGGCGGGCAGCCCGGTGAGCGCCGCCGATCTGGCCGCGCACCGCGCGACCACGCCCGATCCGCTGAACGTTGCGATTTCGGGCGCGCGCCTCTTCAACATGACCCCGCCGACGCAAGGGATCGCCTCGCTGCTGATCCTCGCCCTGTTCGATCGGCTTCGTGTAGGACTGATAGACGGTTTCGATCATATCCACGGATTGATAGAGGCGACCAAACAGGCCTTCCTGTTCCGCGACGCCGAGGTGGGCGATCCGGCGTACATGACGGTCGATCCGCAGGCCTTGCTCGACGACGCCGCCGCGCTCGATGCGATGGCGGCGCGGATCGATCGGGCGAGGGCGCTGCCGTGGCCGCATGTGCCCGCGCTGGGCGACACGGTGTGGTTCGGCGCGATCGATGCCGAGGGGCGGGCGGTCAGCGCGATCCAGTCGACCTATTTCGAGTTCGGATCGGGCGTGACTTTGCCGAAGACGGGCATAGTCTGGCAGAATCGCGGCGCCAGCTTCCGTCTCTCACCCGATGGCTGGAATGCGCTGAAGCCCGGCCGCAAGCCGTTCCACACGCTCAACCCGGCGATCGCTTTGTTCGATGACGGGCGGCGCATGGCGTACGGGACGATGGGCGGGGAGGGGCAGCCGCAGACGCAGGCGGCGGTCTTTTCGCGCTACAATCTGGGGATGCCATTGCAGGCCGCGATCACCGCCCCGCGCTGGCTGCTCGGCAAGACGTGGGGCGAGGAGAGCGTGACCCTCAAGCTTGAGGATCGCTTCGATCCCGCGCTGGTGCGGCAGTTGGCCGAGGCGGGGCATGATGTCGAACTGCTGGGCGATTTCACCTCGACGATGGGCCATGCCGGTGCGCTGGTCCGCCATCCCGACGGCGTGATCGAGGGCGCGACCGATCCGCGCAGCGACGGCGCGGTGGCGGCGTGGTGACGGGTGGGGCGCGGGCTGTCGCGCGCTGCGACGAACTCGGCGTCGCGCCGTATAGCGACAGCACGGATGGGCTGTTCCGCGCTTACCTGACGCCAGCCCATGCGGCGTCGCTCGATCGGCTCGGGGGCTGGATGGCGGAAGCGGGGATGAGCGTGCGGCTCGATCCCGCCGCCAATCTGATCGGGCGCTACGAAGGTTCGGACCCGGACGCGCCCGCTTTGCTGATCGGATCGCATATCGACAGCGTGCGCGATGCGGGCCGCTATGATGGGCCGCTGGGGATCATGTTGGGGGTGGAGGCTGTCGCGGCGCTGGGCGGGCGGCGACTGCCCTTTCCGATCGAGGTGATCGCATTCGGGGATGAGGAAGGCTCGCGCTTTCCAGCGTCGATGCTGTGCAGCCGGGCGGTGGCGGGGACGCTGGAGGCCGGGGCGGTCGATGTAGCGGATCGGGATGGGGTTGGGTTGATCGACGCTATCTCCACCTTTCCCGACACGAGCGGAGATTTTTATAGTTCTCGTTACAAATCGGCGCTCGCCTTCCTCGAGCCGCATATCGAACAGGGGCCGGTCCTCGAAGCCGAAGGGCTGGCGCTGGGCGTCGTCTCCGGCATCGCCGCGCAGCTTCGCTATCAGGTCAGAATCAGCGGCAAGGCGGGGCACGCCGGCACCAATGCGATGCACCTGCGGCGCGACGCGCTGACAGGGGCGGCGGAGGCGGTGCTGGCGGTGGAGCGGATCGCGCGTGAGGCGGGGGGCGATGTCGTCGCCACCGTGGGGCGGATGGCTGTCGGCCCCGGCGCGGTCAATGTCGTGCCGGGCGAGGTGGAGTTTTCGATCGACGTGCGATCGGGCGACGAGGCGCTGCGCGACTTCACGGCACAGCGCATCGGCACGGCGATCGAGGCGATTTGCGGGGATCGCGGGCTGGGGCTGACGATCGAGCAGGTGCAGGATCTGGGCGCGTCGCCGTGCGACCCGAAGCTGACCGCCTTGCTCGAAGCCGCGTTGGTCGAGGCGGGGCATCCTGCGCGCACGCTCGTTTCGGGCGCGGGGCACGATACGATGGTGATGGCAAGCCTGTGCCCCACCGCGATGCTGTTCATCCGCTGCGAGGGCGGGGTCAGCCACAATCCGGTCGAGGCGGTGACCGCCGAAGATGCCGATGCGGCGTTGCAGGTGATTCGCCGGTTCATCGACAAATTGGGAGCGAACTACGTTGGTTGATCTCTACAGCCAGATCGATCCGCCGCAGCGGCTGCTGATGGGGCCGGGGCCGGTGAACGCGCATCCGCGCGTGCTGCGCGCGATGTCGGCCGATCTGCTGGGGCAGTTCGATCCCGAATTCACGACCTATATGAACGAGGTCATGGCGCTCTATCGCGCCGTTTTCCAGACCGAGAACCGCTGGACCTTCCTGATCGACGGCACCGCGCGCGCGGGGATCGAGGCGGCGCTCGTCTCGCTGATCGAGCCGGGGGCGACGGTACTGCTCGTCCGATCGGGGCGGTTCGGGCTGCTGCTGTCGGAGATTGTCGAGCGGTGCGGCGGCAATATCGTCACGGTCGATGCGGAGTGGGGCGAGGTGGTGCCGATGAGCGCGATCGCCGAGGCGGTGGCGACGCACAAGCCGGCGGTGGTCGCGTGCGTGCACGGTGATACGTCGACGACGATGGCGCAGCCGCTCGATGGGCTGGGCGACATCTGCCGGGCGCATGGGGCGCTCTCCTATGTCGATGCGACCGCGACGTTGGGCGGGATGGCGGTCGAGACGGACAAGTGGGGCGCGGATATCGTCACGGGCGGCTTGCAGAAGTGCATGGGCGGGCCGTCCGGATCGGCGCCGATCACGATTTCGGATCGCGCGGCGGAGTTCATTTTCGCGCGGCGGCATACCGAGAAGGGAATCGCCCGCGACGATCTGGCGCAGGGGGGCCGGGCGCGGATTGGATCCAACTATTTCGATCTCGCGATGATCATGGATTATTGGGGCGAGAAGCGTCTCAACCACCATACCGAGGCGACGACGATGCTCTACGGCGCGCGGGAGTGCGCGCGGATCGTGCTGGGCGAGGGGCTGGAGGCGCGCTTCGCCCGGCATGCGGCGGCCGGCCGCGCGATGACGGCGGGGCTGCGCGGCATGGGGCTGACCGTCTATGGCGACGATACGCATCGCATGGCGAACGTGACCGGCGTGTTCATTCCCGAGGGCGTCGATGGCGAGGCGGTGCGCCGCCGGATGCGCGAGGATTTCGAGATCGAGATCGGGACGGCGTTCGGGCCGCTCCAGGGCAAGATCTGGCGGATCGGCGCAATGGGCTACAATGCGATGAAGCATAAGGTGCTGATCACATTGGGCGCGCTGGAGGCGGTGCTGCGCGCGGAGGGCTTTGCGGTGAAGTCGGGCGCCGGGGTCGATGCGGCGCTGGAGGCGTGGGGATGATGCGCGACCTCGTCGGCTACGGGCAGAACCCACCCGATCCGCAATGGCCGAACGGCGCGCGGATCGCGGTGCAGTTCGTGATCAATTATGAGGAGGGGGCGGAGAACTCGATCCTCAACGGCGATGCGGGTTCGGAGGCGTTCCTGTCCGAAATGGTCGGCGCCGCGAGCCATGTTGGCGAGCGCGCGATGGCGATGGAAAGCCTGTACGAATATGGCAGCCGCGCAGGCTTCTGGCGGCTGCATCGGCTGTTCATGTCGCGCAATGCGCCCGTCACCGTCTTCGGCGTGGCCAAGGCGATGGAGAGCAATCCGGAGGCCGTCGCCGCGATGCAGGCGGCCGGGTGGGAGATCGCGACCCACGGGCTCAAGTGGATCGACTATCAGAAGGTGCCCGAGGATGTGGAGCGCGCCCATATCGCCGAGGCGATCGCGCTGCACACCAAGCTCACCGGAGAACGCCCGCTCGGCTGGTATCAGGGGCGGACCAGTCCGAACACCGCGCGGCTCGTCGTCGAGGAAGGCGGCTTTCTCTATGATGCCGACAGCTATGCCGACGATCTGCCTTATTATGACCGGCGGTTCGGCAAGCCGCAGCTGATCGTGCCCTATACGCTCGACGTCAACGACATGAAGATCGTGGCGCTCAACGGCTTTACCGAGGGCGAGCAGTTCTTCCGCCACATGCGCGATACGTTCGATGCTCTGTACGAAGAGGGCGGGCGGATGATGTCGATCGGGCTGCACGGCCGGATCGCGGGCAAGCCGGGGCGTGCGGCGGCGGTGGGGCGCTTCCTCGATCATGTGCTGGCGCATTCGGACGCGTGGATCGCGCGGCGGATCGATATCGCGCGCCATTGGCTGGAGGTGCATCCGGCATGACGATCGACGATGTGAATGCGCTGTCGGCGGCGGACTTCAACGCGAAGTTCGATTTCCTGTTCGAACATTCGCCGTGGATCGTCGCGGCGGCCGAGGCGCGGCGGCCCTTTGCGAGCGTCGGGGCGATGGAGGCGGCGTTCGCCGATGTGATCGAGGAAGCGGGCGAGGCGAAGCAGATCGCCCTGCTGCGTGCGCATCCCGAACTGGCGGGCAAGGCGGCGATCGCGAAGGAACTGACCGACGCCTCGACCGCCGAGCAGGCATCGGCGGGTCTCGATCGGCTGTCGCCCGATGAATATGCGCTGTTTCATCAGTTGAACGACGCTTACCGGACGCGCTTCGGCTTTCCCTTCATCATCGCGGTGCGGACGACCACCAAGCAGGGCATATTGACCGCGATGCACGACCGCGCGGCGAACGATGTGCCCGCCGAGATCGCGACCGCGCGGGGCGAGATCGCCAAGATCGTCCACCTGCGGCTGGTGGACGCGCTCGCATGACGCTCGAAGCCCTCAACGCGCAGGTCGCGGCCGATCTTGCCAAGATCGAGGTGGGGAAGCCGACATGGGTGCGCGAGACGCCGGGCGTCTATGACGTCGTGATCGTCGGCGGCGGGCAATCGGGGCTGGGCGCGGCGTTCGGGCTGATCCGCGAGCGCGTGTCGAACATCCTGATTATCGACGAAAATCCGGCGGGCTATGAGGGGCCGTGGGATACCTATGCCCGCATGGTGACATTGCGCACGCCCAAGGAGATCACGTCGATCGATCTGGGCGTCCCCTCGCTCACCTTCCGCAGCTTCTGGGAGGCGCAGCACGGCGCCGAGGGCTGGGCGGCGATCGACAAGATTCCGCGCCGCGACTGGATGGATTATCTGCGCTGGTATCGCGGGGTCCTGTCGCTGCCGGTCGAGAATGAGACGAAGCTGACCCTGCTCGATCGCGGATCGGACGGGCATTGGCGGCTGAGCGTCGAGGGGCCGGGCGGCGCGCGGACGATCGCGGCGCGCAAGGTGATCCTCGCCACCGGCATTCAGGGCGGCGGCGAGTGGCACACGCCCGATCTGGTCAAGCATCTGCCGCGCGATCGTTATGCGCATACATCCGAGGTGATCGACTTCGCAAAGCTCAAGGGCAAGCGGATCGCGATTCTCGGTGCGGGGGCGTCGAGCTTCGACAATGCCCAGCATGCGCTGGGCGAGGGCGTGGCCGAGGCGCATGTGTTCGTGCGGCGCAAGGTGTTGCCGCAGGTCAATCCGATCCGCTTCATGGAGCGTTGGGGGATGACGGGGCGGTTTGCCGCGCTCGACGATGCCGCGAAGTACCGCGTGATGGCGAGCTTCTTCGCGCGCAACCAGCCGCCGACCAACGATACGTTCCAACGCGCCGCGGCGTGGCCGGGCTTCCGCCTGCATCTGGGCGCGCCGTGGCTTTCAGTGCGCGAGGCGGATGGCGAAGTGGTGGTCGAGACGCCGGAAGGGTTCCACGGCTTCGATTTCCTGATCCTGTCGACCGGGCTGATCACCGATCCCAGGTTGCGCCCCGAACTCGCTTTGCTGGCCGACGATATCGTGCGGTGGCGCGATCGCTATGCGGCGCCGGCCGATCTGGCGAACCCGCTGATCGACGATCATCCCTATCTGGGGCCGGGTTTCCAGTTGCAGGGAAGTCCGAACCTGCACGGCCTGTTCGCGTTCAACTATTCGGGGCTGATCAGCCTGGGGTTGTCGGCCTCGGCGTTGTCGGGCCTGAAATATGCGATCCCCCGGCTGGTCGAGGGGGTCGCGAACCAGCTGTTCCTCGACGATCAGGAGGGCGCGTTGACCGATTACCTCGCCTATGACGAGCCGGAATTCGTCTCCGTATGGGAGCCGCGCTGATGGGGCTTTCGACCCATGTTCTCGACACGACCAACGGCGTTCCCGCGCGCGGCGTCGCGATCACGCTGCTGCATGAAGGCGCGGCGTGGTTCGAAGGCGTGACCAATGAGGACGGGCGCTGCCCCGGCCTGCTCGGCGATCGGCCGCTCGAGGTCGGGCATTACAGCCTGACCTTTGCGGTCGCCGATTATTTCCGGACGATGGGCCATGTCCTGCCCGAACCGCCGTTCATCGATCGGGTGACGATCGACTTCGCGGTGGCCGAGCCACAAGCGCATTATCATGTGCCGCTGCTCGTCTCGCCCTTCGGCTATTCGACGTATCGGGGGAGTTGAGTGCCGGTTCCTCTCCACAAGCTGTCTTTCCCGCGCAGGCGGGAACCCATCCAGTGTTGGCACACGGGAAAACTTTGGATAGGCCCCCGCCTGCGCGGGGGTGACGAAAAGTGATCGAGGCGTTTCGCGCCGAAATTCTGGCCGTCCCGGACGATCCGAGGAGCGGTGCGCCGATCGTCCATCATGCCGATGGGCTGCTGGTGGTCGAGAACGGGATCGTCGTTGCGGTCGGCGATCATGCCGATCTGGCGGGGCGGTTCGCCGAGGCGGGCGTTACCCATTTTCCGGGCAAGACGATCGTGCCCGGCTTCGTCGACGCGCATGTCCATTATCCGCAGACCGAGCGGATCGCGGCGCATGGGGCGCAACTGCTGGACTGGCTCGATCGGCATATCTTCCCGGCCGAAACCGCTTTCGCCGATCGCGATCATGCCGATGCGATTGCGGGCTTCTTCCTCGACGAACTGTTGAGGAACGGCACGACCAGCGCGCTGGTCTATGCGACCGTGCATCCGGAATCGGTCGATGCCCTGTTCGAAGCCGCGCTGACCCGCGACATGCGGATTGTGTCGGGCAAGGTGCTGATGGACCAGGGCGCCCCCGATGGGCTGCGCGATACGGTGGAGACCGGGCGCGCCGACAGCGAGGCGCTGATCGCCAAATGGCGCGGGCGCGGGCGGCTGCGTTACGCGGTGACGCCGCGTTTCGCGCTCACATCGACCGACGCACAATTGGTGAGCGCGGGCGAGATGGTCGCGGCGCATCCCGATGTGCTGATGCATACGCATCTCGCCGAAAATCTGGGC
Organism: Sphingomonas crocodyli; assembly: GCF_004005865.1. NCBI lineage: Bacteria > Pseudomonadati > Pseudomonadota > Alphaproteobacteria > Sphingomonadales > Sphingomonadaceae > Sphingomonas > Sphingomonas crocodyli. The sequence continues at coordinate 109,836 of NZ_SACN01000006.1, read as the reverse complement.
GAGGTGGCGGCGGTCGCGGCGCGTTTCACGACCGCAAAAGACTATCTCGACGCCTATGACCGCTTCGGGCTGGTCGGCGATCGATCGGTGTTCGCGCACTGCATCCAGATGGACGACGACGCCTTCGCGCGCATGGTGGCGAAGGGCGCGCATGCCGCCTTCTGCCCGACGTCGAACCTGTTCCTGGGATCGGGGCTGTTCGACCTGGAGAAAGCGTGCGCGCATGGCGTCGGCGTCGGGATCGGCACCGATATCGGGGCGGGGACCAGCTTCTCGCTGCTGCATACGCTGGGGGAGGCATACAAGGTCTGCCAGATGCGCGGGGTGAGCCTCGATCCATTCCGCGCGCTCCACCTCGCGACCGTCGGCGGGGCGAGGGCGCTCGGCATCGCCGATCGCGTCGGCGCGCTGAAAGTCGGGCAGGAGGCGGACTTTGCGGTGCTCGATCCGTGCGCGACGCCGTTGCTCGCGCGGCGGACAGCGGGGGCGGATCTGCACGACCGATTGTTCGCATTGCAGATCCTGGGGGATGACCGCGCGGTCGCCTTCACCTATCTGGCGGGCAAACTTGCCCACCAACGGGATCGTATATGACCGACCTGAACGCCTTCGTCTCCGGCCTGCCCAAGGCCGAACTGCACCTCCACATCGAAGGCTCGCTGGAGCCCGAAATGATGTTCGCGCTGGCCGAGCGCAACAAGGTCGAGATCCCGTTCAAGTCGGTCGAAGAAGTGCGGGCGGCCTACGAATTCTCGAACCTGCAGGACTTTCTCGACATCTATTATGCGGGCGCGAACGTGCTGCGCACCGAATGGGATTTCTGCGATCTCGCGACCGCCTATTTCGATCGCGCGGCGGCCGACAATGTCCGCCACGCCGAAATCTTCTTTGATCCGCAGACGCATACCGATCGTGGCATTCCGATCGATGTGGTGATCGACGGGCTGCTGGCGGGGATGGCCTCGGCGCAGGCGAAGCATGGCCTGACGTCGAAGCTGATCCTGTGTTTCCTGCGCCATCTCGACGAGGAAGCGGCGTTCGCGACGCTCAAGGCGGCCGAGCCGTGGCTCGATCGGATCGCGGGCGTCGGGCTCGACAGTTCGGAGCTTGGCCATCCGCCGTCGAAGTTCGAGCGCGTCTTTGCCCGCGCGGGCGAGATGGGGCTGCTCCGCGTTGCCCACGCAGGCGAGGAGGGGCCGGCGGACTATGTTCACGAGGCGCTCGATCTGCTCCACATCGATCGGCTCGATCATGGCAATCGCAGCCTCGACGACGCCGCGCTGACCGCGAAGCTGTCGCGCAGCGGCATGACGCTGACGGTCTGCCCGCTGTCCAACCTGAAGCTGTGCGTGGTGAACGATATCGATGCGCACCCGATCGAGCGGATGCTGCGCGCCGGGCTGCGTGCGACGATCAATTCGGACGATCCCGCCTATTTCGGCGGCTATGTGAACGACAATTATCGCGCGCTGATCCCCGCCGGGCGGCTCGACGCGAAGGACTTTGCGCGGCTTGCCCGCAACAGCTTCCTCGGATCCTTCCTGTCCGATGCCGAAGTGGCGGCGCATCTGGCGAAGCTGGATGATTATGTGACCGCGAAGGGCGCTTGATCGACGGGCTTTCCCTGCGCATAAGCCGCGCTTCCTTCGCGCCCCGGAGAATCTGATGCCGACCCTCACCCCCGTCGAGCAGGCCGAGTTCCTGACCGCCGTCCACTATGTCGCCGCGCGCGTGAAGGAGAGCGGCTGGGAGCCGACATTCATCATCGGCGTGGGCCGCGGCGGGCTGACCCCGGCGGTCTATCTGAGCCACGCGACGAACATCCCGATGCTGTCGGTCGATTATTCGTCGAACGTGCCCGATTTCGCCGCCGAGCTGCTGGTGAAGCTGGCCAAGCGCACCCAGACGGGCGAGCGGCTGTTGTTCGTCGACGACATCAACGATTCGGGCGGCACGATCACGCACCTGCGCACCGAACTGGCTTCCGCGGGCGCGGTGGCGGAAAATATCCGCTTCGGCGTGCTGATCGACAACACGATTTCGGCCGAGCGGGTCGACTATCGTTTCCGCACGATCGATCGGTCGCAGAACAAGGACTGGTTCGTCTTCCCGTGGGAAAAGGTGTCGACGGTCGACAAGATCGTCGAGGATTCGGAAGTCGTGCCCGAGCGCCTGGCCTAAGGCTTCACCCACGCCCGCAGCAGATCGATGCTGTGGGTCAGCCAGGCGGCGCGCCAGGCGGCGCTGCGCAGATCGGCGCCCAGCACGTTGGACAACGTATAGCTGTTGGCCAGGTGGAAGCGGCTGAGTGCGGTGATCGTGACGTAAAGCTGCACCGGATCGATGCCGGGGCGCATCACGCCCTTCGCCTCGCCGGCCGCGATGATCGCGGCGAGCCGTTCCTTCAGCCGCCCCGCCGCTTCAGGCACGCTCTGCGACTGGCGCAGGAAGCGGCCCTGCATCATGTTTTCGGATCGGATCAGCCCTTCGAGCAGCGGGTTCTTTTCGAAATAGCCGAAGGTGAAGCGCAACAGCGCCTCCACGCTGCCCAGCGGATCGGAAAGGTCGAAGGCGAGTTCGGCCTCCTGCGCGCGCAGATCGGCATAGGCCGATTCGATCACGGCGAGGTAGAGCGCCTGCTTGTTGCCGAAATGGTGGTAGAGCAGGCGGATGTTGCAGCGGGCGGCGGCGGCGATCCGTTCGGTGCGTCCGCCCGAAAAGCCGTGCGTGCCGAATTCGCGCGTGGCCGCACGCAATATTGCGGCGCGCGTGCGATCGGCGTCGCGCTTGCGCGGTTCCCCCGCCTGAGTTTGTGCACCCGCGATAACGCCACCCCCGTTACGAACACTATAATGTTGCATTGCGGCAACCGTAAGTAAGAATCCTGTTACCTCGTCTTGCGGACGGTCACACTTGTGTTAGGATCGATCCAACCCGCGCATGACGGGTGTAGGGGAGAGGCCGCCCGCGGGGGAACAAGGGGGCCCAATGGAAAAGGTTTCGCAGCGCAATATCGTGCGCCGTCAACTGCTGGCGGCTGCCGCGCTGTCATTTGCATGGATCGCTCCGGCGCAGGCGGCCGAGCCTGCCGCGCCGCTTCCGATTCGCATGGTGATCGTCACCGCGTTTGAAATCGGCGCCGACACCGGCGACAAGGCTGGTGAGTTTCAGGCCTGGGCCACGGTGATGCCCGACAAGATCGCCTTCCCGATGGGGTTCCGCGATCTGCGCTATGACGCGAAGAAGCAGGCGCTGCTGCTGTCCACCGGCGTCGGCACCAATCGCGCGGCCGCATCGACGATGGCGCTGGGCCTCGATCCGCGTTTCGATCTTTCCAAGGCCTATTGGATGATCGCCGCGATTGCGGGCGTGAACCCGAACGAGGCGTCGCTGGGGTCGGCCGCCTGGATCGGCGACGTGATCGACAGCGACTATGGCTATGCGGTCGATGTCCGCGAGGCACCGAAGGGCTGGACCGCCGGGCAGTGGCCGCGCGACCGCACCCAGCCGTACGAAATGCCGCGCTCGCCCGAGACGAGCTACAATCTGTTCCCGGTCAACAAGGGCCTGCGCGACTGGGCCTATACGCTGACCGCCAACGTGAAGCTGGCCGACACGCCCGATCTGCAGAAGATGCGCGCGACCTATACCGGCTTCCCCAAGGCGATGGAGCCGCCCAAGGTGATCAAGGGCGACGAGATCACCGGCCAGACCTTCTGGCATGGCGCTTTGCTCAACGCCCATTTCGAAAAATGGACGAAATATTGGGCGGGCGACAATGCCCGCTTCGCGATGACCGCGATGGAGGATTCGGGGGTCATCCAGTCGATCAAGATGCTCGCCAAGTCGGGCAAGGCCGATCCGCAGCGCGTTCTCGTGCTGCGCACCGGCAGCAATTATTCGATGCCGTCGCCCGCGTCGGGGCTGGGCGCGGCCGAAAGCCTGAATGCCGAGAATTCGGGCGGCTATTCGGGGCTTCAACCGTCATTGGATGCGGCCTTCATCGTCGGCGGCAAGGTCGTCGACGAGATTACGGGCCATTGGGACCGTTATCGCGACACGACACCCGGCGCCACTGCGGGAGCATCAGCCGCAGGGCCGTGAACGGGCCACGATATTCCAGGTCGTCCGCAGGGGGATGGATCGAGGGGAAGGACACCACAGGTGCCACCCGATGATCGGACCAGGGATTGCAAAAGGGGACTGAAAACATGCGTCATTATTTGAACGCAGGCGCGGCGGCCATCGCCATCGTCGCCTGTTCGACGGCTGCGTACGCGCAGGAAACCACATCGTCGATCCGCGGCACCGTCGCCTCGGCAGGCGCGCCCGTCGCGGGCGCCAGCGTCACCATCACCCACGTTCCGTCGGGCACGACCACGACGGCGACCACGGGCGCCGACGGCGGCTTCACCAGCTCGGGCCTGCGCCCCGGCGGCCCGTTCACCGTCGTCGTGACGGCGCCGGGCTTCGCCGACTCGACCGTTACCGACATCAACCTGACCGCCGGTCAGCCGCTGCGTATTCCGGTCGAACTCGCCACGCAGGACGCGATCGTCGTCACCGCGGCGAACATCCGCGCGACCGAGCTGTCGCCCGGCCCGATCACCTCGATCGGCCGTGAGCAGATCGCCACGATCGCGTCGGTCAGCCGCGACATCCGCGACATCGCCCGCCGCGATCCGTTCGCGACGATCGATCCGGGCCAGAGCCGCGGCGTGATGATCGCCGGCCAGAACGCCCGTTTGAACAAGTTCTCGGTCGACGGCCTCGGCTTCTCGGATGATTTCGGCCTTAACGTCGGCGGTCTGCCGACGTCGCGCGGCCCGGTGCCGCTTGACGCGATCGAGCAGTTCTCGGTCAAGGTAGCGCCTTATGACGTGTCGGAAGGCAATTTTCAGGGCGGCGCGATCAACGTCATCCTGCGTTCGGGCACGAACAAGCTGACCGGCACCGCCTTCTACACCTACAACAGCGACAAGCTGACTGGTGACAAGATCCGCACCGGCAAGATCAACCTCGACTTCAAGTCGAAGACCTATGGCGGCTTCCTGTCGGGCCCGCTGATCAAGGACAAGCTGTTCCTCGCGGTCTCCTATGAACATTTGAAGGAAGGCACGCCGATCCAGATCGGTACCGCCGGCTTCCCCAACGTCGTGCCGAACCTGACCGACGCGCAGATCACGAACATCAGCACGATCGCGCGCAGCGCCTATAATTACGACACGTTGGGCGTGCAGCAGTCGACGGTCGAAACCGACGAGAAGTGGACGGTCAAGGCCGACTGGAACATCACCGACGGCCACCGTCTGTCGGCGACCTGGATCCACAACGATTCGAACAACAGCTCGACCGCGGGCTTCTCGTCGATCGTCGGCACCTCGCCGGTGCTGGGCCTCCAGTCGAACAACTATAACCGCCCGGAAAAGGTCGACTCCTACGTCAGCCAGCTGATCTCGGACTGGTCGGACAGCTTCCACACCGAAGTTCGCGGTAACTACCGCAAGTACGACCTGACCCCGCTGCCGTTCGGCGAGTTCAACTTCGCGCAGATGCAGGTCTGCCTCGATCCGACCGCTGCGACGCAGCAGAATGGCGCGGCGAACACCAACGCCACGCTCTGTTCGCAGGGTTCGACCGCCGCGCCGGGCGCCGCGCGTCTCTATTTCGGTCCGGACCAGTTCCGCCACTTCAACTATGTCCGCTACAAGCAATATGGCGGCGATGCGGCGGTTCGCTGGGAATATAAGGACTTCTCGTTCAAGCTGACGGGTGCCTATAGCCACCTCGATGTCCAGAACGCCTTCCTGCAGAACGCCTTCGGCAACTACTATTTCGACTCGGTCGCCGACTTCCAGAATCGTCGCGCGGGCAGCCTCGCGCTCGGCGGTTCGATCACGGGCAACCTGAACGACGCGCTCGCCAGCTTCCAGTATGACAGCTACACGATCGGTCAGCAGGTCGCGTGGGATCCGAGCCCGGATCTCAACATCACCGCCGGTGTCCGCACCGACATGTATGGTGGTCTGACGCCGCCGCCGCTCAACACCTTCTTCACCGCGCGCTACGGCTTCTCCAACCGCGCGACGATCAACGGCAAGTACGTCATCCAGCCGCGCCTCAGCTATACGTGGAGCCCGCTCGACAAGCTGACGCTGAAGGGTGGCGTCGGCCTGTTCGCAGGCGGTTCGCCCAACGTGTTCCTGGGCAACAGCTATTCGGTGTCGGGCGTCGTCCAGAACAGCTTCACGATCACCCGCAACCTGAACGGCGTTGGCTGTCAGGGCGGCATTTCGGATGCGCTGTGTTCGGCCGCTCTCGACAATGTCGATGGTCGTAACCTCAACCCGCTGGTGCAGTCGTTCCTGCGCACGAACACGGCGTCGCTGTCGCTCGCCAACGTCAACGCGCTCGATCCGGACTTCAAGCTGCAGTCGACGTGGAAGGCGAACTTCTCGGCCAGCTACGACCACGACTTCGACAACTTCCTCGGCACCGGCTGGACCGTGGGCTTCGATCTGTATGGCAGCAAGGTGAACTACGCGCCGCTCTATACCGATCTGCGTCTGCGTCGCGTCGGCGTCACCCCCGATGGTCGCCCGCGTTATGCGTCGATCACGCCCACCAGCGCGAACACCGATCTCTATCTGACCAACACCCGTCTGGGTCACTCGGTCATCGGGGCGGTCAGCTGGAACAAGCACTTCGACTACGGCATCGACATCGGCGGCACCTACACGCGTCAGAGCGTGAAGGACGTCAGCTCGATGAATGGCACGACGGCGTCGGGCACCTATGGCCAGAATCCGGTCATCGATCCGAACCGCTCAGCCTATGGCCGCTCGATCTACGAGATCAAGAACAGCTGGAAGCTGCACCTCGATTTCGAACATGAGTATATCGACGGCTACAAGACCCGTCTGAACATCTTCGCCGAGCGTCGTTCGGGCATTCCGTACAGCCTGACGATGAACGACAGCGTTCAGACCAACAGCCACGGCAATGTCTTCGGCACCGCCGGTAGTTCGAACCGCTACCTGCTCTATGTGCCGAACGTGTCGAGCATCACCGCCGACTCGCTCGTCACCTATGACTCGGCGGCGACCTTCAACAACTTCGCGGCCTTCGTGACCGCGAACGGGCTGAAGCAGGGCAAGATCGCGAAGAAGAACTCGCAGACAGCGCCGCACTGGGACAAGATCGATCTCCACATCGATCAGGAAATCCCGCTGCCCGTCGTCTCGACCGGTAAGATCACCGTCTTCGCCGACCTCGAAAACGTGCTGAACATGCTCAACAAGAACTGGGGCTCGCTGCGCCAGGTCGCCTTCCCCTATCTTGCGTCGGTCGTGAACGTGGCCTGCGTGAGCGTGGTGAACGGCAACTGCACCCAGTATCGTTACTCCAACTTCTCGAACCCTGCGGTTGCCAACCAGGGCCGCGTCTCGCTGTGGGCGCTGCGTCTGGGCGCTCGCGTCGGGTTCTGATCACACGGAAGCCGCATGCCCCCGGTTCGCCGGGGGGTGCATATCTGGGCCGCCTCTCCCAACCGGGAGGGGCGGCTCCCTTTATTGACGGACATGTCGCGCTTGCCCGATAGCGTGGCGATGACAGCATCCCTTCAATCCGAATGGCGTTTCTGGATCGATCGCGGGGGCACCTTTACCGATGTCGTGGCGGTAGCGCCGGACGGGACGCTCCACACCGCAAAGCTGCTGTCCGAAGATCCTGGCCGTGCCGATGACGCCGCCGTCGCCGCGATGCGAATGCTGACCGGGGTTGCGCAAGGGCCGCTGCCCGCCGCCAAACTGCGCATCGGCACGACGATTGCGACCAACGCGCTGCTGGAGCGCAAGGGCGAACCCGTCCTGCTCGCAATCACGCGCGGCTTCGGCGATGCGCTGACGATCGGTTATCAGGACCGGCCCGACATCTTTGCGCGCGAGATCCGCCGCCCGCCGCCCGTGCATGCCCGCACGATCGAGATCGACGAGCGCGTGACCGCAGAGGGCGAAGTGCTGCACCCGATCGATACGGACGCCGCGCGCGCCGGGCTGCAGGCGGCGTTCGACGACGGCATCCGGGCCATCGCGATCGTGCTGATGCACGGACATGCTTTTCCGGCGCATGAGGCGGCGCTGGCCGAACTGGCGGCACAGATCGGCTTCACCCAGATCTCGGTCAGCCACCGTGTCAGCCCGCTGATCAAGCTGATCGGGCGTGGCGATACCAGCGTGGTCGACGCCTATCTGTCGCCGGTGCTGCGCCGCTATGTCGACGGGCTGGTCGCGGGGCTGGGGCCGGCATTTGCCGAGCGCGCGCCTCTGTTCATGCAGTCGAACGGCGGGCTGGTCGACGGGCGGCGCTTTCAGGGGAAGGATGCGATCCTCTCCGGCCCCGCCGGCGGGATCGTCGGCCTGGCGCGCACCGCGACCGAGGCAGGGTTCGATCGGGTGATCGGATTCGACATGGGCGGCACATCGACCGACGTGTCGCTGTTCGCCGGCGCTTATGAACGCGACAACGAGACGATCGTCGCGGGCGCGCGCATCCGAGCGCCGATGATGCGGATCCACACCGTCGCGGCGGGGGGCGGATCGATCTGCCGCTTCGCCGACGGGCGGTTTCTGGTGGGGCCGGAATCGGCCGGCGCGGTGCCGGGCCCGGCCTGTTACGGGCGCGGCGGGCCGCTGACTGTCACCGACTGCAACGTCATGCTGGGCAAGATCAGGCCCGAATATTTCCCCAGGCTGTTCGGCCCGAGCGGCGATGCGCCGATCGATATGGGTGCGGTGCGGACGCGGTTCGACGCCCTGCTCGATCAGGTCGAGGCGGAGACCGGCACGCGCCCGACGCGGGAGGCGGCGGCCGAAGGGCTGATCGCGATCGCGGTGGCGAACATGGCGCAGGCGATCAAGGCGATCTCGGTCGCCAAGGGGCATGACGTCGCGGGCTATACGCTCGCCTGTTTCGGCGGGGCGGGCGGGCAGCATGCGTGCCTGGTCGCCGATGCGCTGGGGATGGAGCGGGTGATGATCCACCCGCTCGCAGGCGTGCTCTCGGCCTATGGCATGGGCCTGGCCGATCGCCGTGCGGTGCGCGAACGATCGCTGGGCGTCGCGCCCGATGCGCCGGCGGTCGGCGAGGCGATTGCGGCTCTGGGTGCGGAGGCGCGCGCCGATCTGGCGGCGCAGGGCGTGGACGCGGCGAGCGTCGCGATCGAGGCGCAGCTTCACCTGCGGCACGAGGGGACCGACAGCGCGATCGCGGTGCCCTTCGACCCGGCGGAGGGGATGCGCGTGGCGTTCGTCGAGGAACATCGCCGTCGCTTCGGCTTTGACGGCACCGCGCCGCTGGTGGCCGAGATGGTGACGGTGGAGGCGGTGTCCTCGACCTCTCCACCTCCACTCCGCTCATCTCGAGCGAAGTCGAGAGATGTCGGCGCGGGAGAACGTGTCTCGACTTCGCTCGACACGAGCGGATGGGGTGGGGTGCCGGTGATGGACCGGGCGGATGTGGCGGACCCGATCGATGGCCCGGCGATCCTCCTCGATCCCGTCTCGACGATCGTGGTCGAACCGGGCTGGCGCTGCGCGGTCGATGGCCACGGCAATCTGATCCTGACCCGCACCGCCCCTCTCGCCACGCAGAGCGCGGGGATCGAGGCCGATCCCGTCCGCCTCGAAATCTTCGCCGGCATCTTCATGGGCATCGCCGAGGAAATGGGCGCGGCGCTGCGCAACAGCGCGTCGTCGGTGAACATCCGCGAGCGGCTCGATTTCTCCTGCGCCCTGTTCGACGCCGACGGCAATCTGATCGCCAACGCGCCGCACATCCCGGTCCATCTGGGGTCGATGGGGGAGAGCATTCGCACCGTCATCGCGCGGCGCGCCGGCAGCATGAAGCCGGGCGATGCCTATGCGCTCAACGCGCCCTATGACGGCGGCACGCACCTGCCCGACATCACCGTGATCATGCCGGTCTTCGCCGATGAGGCCGACGCCGCGCCCGCCTGGTTCGTCGCGGCGCGCGGGCATCATGCCGATATCGGGGGGATCAGCCCCGGATCGATGCCGCCGGGCAGTCGCACCGTCGAGGAGGAGGGCGTGATCCTCGACAATGTCCTGCTCGTCGACGGTGGGCGGCTGTGCGAGAGGGAAGTGCGCACGCTGCTGGGCGGCGGGCGCTGGCCATCGCGCAATGTCGACCAGAATATCGCCGATCTCACCGCGCAGGTCGCGGCGTGCACGCGTGGCGCGAGCGAACTCAGGCGGCTCGCCGCGACGCGCGGGCGCGACGTGGTCGACGCCTATATGGCGCATGTGCAGGATCAGGCGGAGGCGGCCGCCGCGCGGTTGATCGACGGGCTGGCCGATGGCGGCGCCACCGTGGGGATGGACGATGGTGCGGTGATCCGCGTCGCCGCCACGGTCGGCGATGGCCGCCTGACGATCGACTTTGCGGGCACGAGCGATCAGCATCCTGGTAATTTCAACGCGCCGCGATCGGTGGTGCGCGCCGCTGTCCTCTACGCGCTGCGCTTGCTGATCGACGAAGCCGTGCCGCTCAACGACGGCGTGATGCGGCGGGTCGATCTACATATTCCGCAAGGCTCCATGCTCGATCCGCGCTTCCCCGCTGCGGTGGTCGCGGGCAATGTCGAGACGAGCCAGGCGATCACCGACGCGCTGCTCCAGGCGCTCGGCGCGATGGCGGGCAGTCAGGGTACGATGAACAACTTCACCTTCGGCGACGAACGCCGCCAATATTATGAAACGATCGCGGGTGGCTCCGGCGCCGGCCCCGACTTCGACGGCGCGAACGTGGTTCAGACGCACATGACCAACAGCCGCCTGACCGACCCCGAAATTTTGGAAACGCGCTTCCCCGTGCTGGTCGAGCAATTCTCGATCCGGCGCGGTTCAGGCGGGGCGGGCGCGTATCGCGGCGGCGACGGCGCGGTGCGGCGCATCCGTTTCCGTGAACCGATGCACGCCGCGATCCTCTCCAACCGCCGCCGCATCGCGCCCGCCGGGCTGGCGGGTGGCGGCGATGGCGCGACCGGCATCAACCGTGTGGAGCGGGCGGACGGCTCGGCCGAAATGCTGGGCGCGACGGCATCGGTTGAGATGACGGCCGGCGATGTCTTCGTGATCGAGACGCCGGGTGGCGGGGGCTGCGGGCGCTGATGCTCGTCCTGCTCGGCATCGCCGTGATCGTCGCGGGCTTCCTGCTGCGCTTCAATCCGCTGCCCGTGGTGATCGCGTCTGCGCTGGTGACGGGGCTGGCGGCGGGGATCGATCCGGTCGCGATCGTCGCGGCGTTCGGCAAGGCGTTCAACGCCAACCGCTTCGTCACCGTCATCTATATCGTACTGCCGGTGATCGGCCTGCTCGAACGCCACGGCTTGCAGCAACGCGCCCGCGCGCTTGTGCTGAAGCTCAAGGGTGCGACCGCCGGGCGCCTGCTGATGGGCTATATGCTGTTTCGTCAGCTGACCGCGGCGGCCGGATTGCTCTCGATCGCTGGCCCCGCGCAGACCGTCCGCCCGCTCGTCGCCCCGATGGCCGATGCCGCCGCCGACGCACAGGTGGGCGAGGCTGACCCACTGGGCGAGGAGGTCCGCGCGATGGCAGCGGCGACCGACAATGTCGGGCTGTTCTTCGGCGAGGACATCTTCCTCGCGGTCGGATCGATCCTGCTGATGAAGGGGATTTTGGAAGGCTATGGCATCGTCATCGAGCCGTTCCACCTGTCGATGTGGGCGATCCCGACGGCGATCGCGGCCTTCCTGATCCACGGCTTCCGGCTGCTGCTGCTCGATCGGCGGCTGAAGGCAAAACGCAAATGATCGGGTTGGCCTTCATCTACGCGGTGGGCGGATTCGTCTTCGCGATTTTCGCATTGCTGGCGGCGCGGGATAGGCGCTTCGCCAACGCCGCCTTCTGGGCGCTGATTGCGCTCAGCATGTGGGCGGGCGATCGGCTGGGCGATCTGGGCAACGGCATCCTCGCGATCGCGCTGGTGCTGATCGCGGCGAGCGGGCGGATGCGGACACAAGTCGTCATCCCGGCGGAGGCCGGGATCTCGGGAGGTGGGAAGACAGGCTTGCGGCAAGAGACGCCTGAGATCCCGGCCTCCGCCGGGATGACGGGTAAGGGAAACTGGTTGTTCCTCCCCGCGCTCGTCATCCCGGTGACGGCGCTGGTCGGCACGCTCGTCTTCAAGCATTTTCCCGACATTTTCGAAGCCAAGCAGACGACGCTCGTCGCGCTGACCTTCGGCGTCATCCTCGCTCTCGGCATCTGTTACGTCTGGCTGCGCCCAAGGCCGGCCGAGCCGTTCGCGGAGGGCGGGCGGCTGATGGATGCGGTCGGCTGGGCGGCGGTGTTGCCGCAGATGTTGACCAGCCTCGGCGCGGTGTTCGCGCTGGCGGGCGTCGGCGATGTCGTCGGGCAGATTGCAGGCGCGGCGATCCCCGGCGGCAGCGTGATCGGCGCGGTGATCGCCTATGCGCTGGGCATGGCGCTGTTCACCATCGTGATGGGCAATGCTTTCGCGGCCTTTCCGGTGATGGCGGCGGCGATCGGCGTGCCGCTGCTGATCCACCAATATCATGGCGATCCGGCGGTGATCGCGGCGATCGGGATGCTCGCGGGCTTTTGCGGCACGCTGCTGACGCCGATGGCGGCGAACTTCAACATCGTGCCGGCGGCGTTGCTCAACCTGTCCGATCGCTATGGCGTGATAAAGCGGCAGGCGGGAACGGCGCTGCCGCTGCTGGCGGTCAATATCGGCCTGCTCTATTGGCTCGCCTTTAGATGAGCCAGCTAGATCAACAGACCGCCTCGCGTTTCGCCCGCCTGACCCTGGGCCATCTGACGCGCGAATGGCCCAACAAGCTCGATCATGTGATGATGGGGCCGGACGACGTGGCGAGCCCGTCCGCGCTGCACCCGATCTTCTACGGCAGTTTCGACTGGCATAGCTGCGTGCATGGCTGGTGGCAGGTGATGCGCATCCTGCGCCTCTATCCCGATCTCGACGCCGCGCCCGCGATCCGCGCGCTGGCCGATGCGATGCTGGTGCAGGACAAGGCGGCGGTCGAGCTCGCTTATCTGGAACGCCCCGCTTCGGCGGCGTTCGAGCGGCCTTATGGCTGGGGCTGGCTACTCGCGCTCCACGCCGAACTGGCCGAGCATGATGCGCCTTGGGCGGCGGTGATCGAGCCGATGGCGCGGCTGATCGCGCGGCGGCTCGACGATTATCTGGGCAAGATGACCTATCCGATCCGGGTCGGCACGCACTTCAATTCGGCCTTCGCGCTCACCCTGTCGCTCGATTGGGCGGAGCGCCACGACGGACAACTCGCCAACCATATCCGCCGCGCGGGCTATCGCTGGTTCAAGGATGATCGCGGCTGCCAGGCGTGGGAGCCGGGCGGGGACGAGTTTCTGTCGTCGGCGCTTAGCGAGGCCCTGTTCATGTCGGCTGCGCTCGATCGCCCCAGCTTTGCCGAATGGTTCGGCCACTTCCTGCCGCACTTTGCCGAGCATCGCCCGGCGACCCTGTTCACGCCCGCTTTCGTATCGGATCGCAGCGACGGCAAGATCGCGCATCTCGACGGGCTGAACCTCAGCCGCGCCTGGTGCCTGCGCCGGATCGCCCGCGCGCTGGGCCGCGAACATGCGCTCAACAGCCTGCTGCGCACGACGGCGGAGGCGCATCTGCACGCCGCACTCCCGCATCTGGCGGACGATTATGCGGGGGAACATTGGCTCGCCACCTTCGCGCTGCTGGCGCTTGAGGCGTGATTTCCTGACCCCGCTCGTGTCGAGCGAAGTCGAGACACGGCCACGCGCGCCAAGCCAACGTGTCTCGACTTCGCTCGACACGAGCGGAAGGAGGAGCCATAGCCCCGAAATGCTGGACGAACGCATCCTCTTCATCGACGCCGAGGCGCTGATCATCGACAAGCCCGCCGGGCTTCCGGTCGATGCCCCGCGCGATGGTTCCCTCAGCGTCGAGAACCATCTTCAGTCGCTCGCCTTCGGGTTCAAGCGCTGGCCGCAACCGGTGCACCGGCTCGATCGCGACACATCGGGCTGCCTGCTGCTCGCGCGCACGCCCAAGGCGCATAAGCGCTTTCAGCAGGCGTTCGAGGAAGGGACGGTCGAGAAGGTCTATCTCGCGGTCCTCGACGGCGTGCCCGAAGCCAGCGAAGGCGTGGTCGACATGCCGCTCGCCAAGGTTTCGACTCGTGAGGCGGGCTGGCGGATGGTCGGCAACCCCAAGGGCAAGGCGGCGCGCACCGCGTGGCGGCTGGTGACGACGGTGAATGGCCGCGCGCTGGTCGAGTTCAAGCCTGCTACCGGCCGCACCCACCAGATCCGCGTCCACGCGGCGAGCGGGATCGGCGTGCCGATCCTGGGCGATCCGGTCTATGGCCGCGAACTCGGGCACCGGATGCTGCTCCACGCCGCGTCGCTGTCGGTCCCGCGTGAGGGCAAGGGGCCGGTCGCCGCGACCGCGCCGATGCCCGATACGTTCAAGGCGCTGGGCTTTACCGAAGCCAAAGATGCCGAAGACTGAGGCGCCGGCCCTGCCCGAAAGCGCGATCGAGGAACGCTTCCTCGCCGCGACCGGGCCGGGCGGGCAGAACGTCAACAAGGTGGCGACGGCCGCGCAGATCCGGCTCGATGTCTTCGCGCTCGGCCTCGCGCCCGACGTCTATCGGCGATTGAAGGCGCTGGCGGGCAGCAAGTGGACGAACGAGGGCGAGATCGTCATCACCGCGCGCAGCCACCGCACGCGCGAAGCGAACCGCGAGGATGGCCGCCGCCGCCTCGCAGATCTCGTCGCTGCAGCCCATGTCCGCCCCGAGAGGCGGGTGAAGACCAAACCCAGCAAGGCCGCCAAGGCCAAGCGGGTTGAAGCCAAGACATCGCGGGGCCAGATCAAGCGCGGCCGCGCCCGGCCGAACCTGGAGTAGTTTTCGAATGTATGATTTCGCGGCCAAGGCCGGCTCGGACAAGCAGACCCTCTATGCCGACCTGCTCTCGGCGATCGGCGCGATCACGGCGGACGAGCGCGATCCGATCGCCAACATGGCGAATGCGGCCGCCCTGATCTGGGAATTCCTGCCCGATCTCAACTGGGCCGGCTTTTACCGGGTCGACGCGGCAGAGACCGGCCTCGTCCTCGGCCCGTTCCAGGGCAAGGCGGCGTGCATCCGGATCGAAAACGGGCGCGGCGTGTGCGGTGCCGCGATGGCGACGCGCGAGATCCAGTGCGTCGCCGATGTCCACGCCTTCCCCGGCCACATTGCCTGCGACGCGGCCTCCGCCTCCGAACTGGTCGTGCCGATCGAACATGAGGGCCGCTTTCTGGGCGTCCTCGACCTCGATAGCCCGATCCCCGGCCGCTTCGACCATGACGACGTCGTCGGCTGCGCGGAGCTGATGGCGGTGCTGGGGCCGCGGATCGCGGGGTGAAGGCCAAAAGTTTCCTATAGGAAACTTCCTACACGCCGTCGTCCCGGCCTCCGTGGGGATGACGACCGTTTTCGACGTAATCGGGGTTCACGGCCTTCGGCATGACCACTAGCATCGCGCCATCCATGCCGTCCGTTTTCACCATCCCCGCCAACCGTGCCTTTGCCGATGCGCTTGCGGCGGGGCTGATTGCGATGACGCGGCACGAGCCGCTCGGCCTTGCGCGGGCGACGTTGTTCGTGCCGAGCAATCGTGCGGGCAAGGCGATTTCGGATGCGTTCGTAAGGCGGGCCGAGGGCGGGTTGCTGCTGCCGCGGCTGATCGCGGTGGGCGATCCCAATCTCGATGAGCGGCTGGGCGGGCTGTTCGATCCGCTGTTGAGCGACCCGGTGCCGCCCGCGATCGATCCGGTCGAGCGGCAGTTCATCCTCGCGCGGCTGGTGAGTGAGGCGCGCGTGCTGGCGGGCGAGCCGGTCGAAGGGGCGGAGGCGGTACGGCTGGCGGCGGACCTCGCCCGCACGATCGATGAACTGACGATCGAGGGGGTGACGACCGCCGATCTCGCCAAGGCGGTCGAAAATCCCGAACTTTCCGATCACTGGCGGCGTGCGCTGTCAGTGCTGGAGGCGGTGGCCGATCGTTGGCCGGGCGAACTGGCGAAGCGCAGGCAGATCGACATGGCCGATCGGCGCAACCGGCTGCTCCGTGGCCTCGGCGCGCGCTGGCGCGATGCGCCGCCGCAGGGGCTGGTGGTCGCGGCGGGCATCAGCAGCGGGGCGCCGGCGGTGGCCGAACTGCTCCATGTGATCGCGCGGCTGCCGCAGGGGATGGTCGTGCTGCCCGGCCTCGATGCGAGCGGGCCGGCCGCCGAGTGGGATGCGCTGGGGCCGTTCGCGCGCGAGGAAGGCATGGCCCCCCGGCGCTCGATCGAGACGCATCCGCAATTCCAGATGAAGCTGCTGCTCGATCGGCTGGGCGTCGGGCGCGGTGAGGTGCAGAACTGGCGCTGGGGCGGGCGGCGCGATGCGGCGGCGGTGCGCGCGCGGGCGATTGCCAATGCGATGGCGCCTGCCGAGTTCACCGACAAATGGGCGACCTTGCCCAATGCCGAACGCCGCCTGTCGGGCGTGCGCGCGATCGAACTCGCCAATCCGGCCGAGGAGGCGCAGGCGATCGCGATCGCGTTGCGAGGCGCGATCGAGACGCCGGGGCGGACGGCCGCTCTGGTGACGCCCGATCGCGCGTTGGCGCGGCGCGTGGCGGCGCATCTGAAACGCTGGGACATCGTGGCGGACGACAGCGCAGGCACGCCGCTGTCGCTGACGCCGGCGGGTGCGTTGCTGCTGGGCATTGCCGAGGCAGCGGCGGAGCGGTTCGCGCCGGTGCCGCTGCTCGCCTTGCTCAAGCATCCGTTGGTGATGAAGGGTGAGGAACGGCTCGACTGGCTGGAG
Organism: Sphingomonas crocodyli; assembly: GCF_004005865.1. Taxonomy (NCBI): domain Bacteria; kingdom Pseudomonadati; phylum Pseudomonadota; class Alphaproteobacteria; order Sphingomonadales; family Sphingomonadaceae; genus Sphingomonas; species Sphingomonas crocodyli. The sequence continues at coordinate 92,891 of NZ_SACN01000006.1, read as the reverse complement.
GGCGCGCGCGCGCTCGACGTCGCGCTGCGTGGGCCGCGTCCGGCGCCGGGACTGGGCGGGGTGACCGCCTTCCTGCTCGACGGCGATCGGCATACGGCGTGGAAGCGCAAGGCGGCGCTGGGCTTCTGGGGGGAGGCGCGCAAGCTGCTGGAGCCGTTGGAGGCTGCCTTTTCCAACCCATCCACCCCACTCCGCTCATCCCGAGCGACGTCGAGGGATGTTGGCATGGGAGAACGTGTCTCGACTTCGCTCGACACGAGCGGTGAGGGGGAGGAGGGCGGAACGCTTGCATCCTATCTCGCCGCCCTCCGCGAAGCCGCGACCGCGCTCACCGGCGACGCCGCCTGGGCGGGGCCGGATGGGCGCGCGGCGGCGGATATGATTGCGGAGCTGGAGGCGGCGGCGCCGCTCGGCCCCGAACGGTTCGATCCGGCGGGGCTGGTGCCGATGCTGCGCGGCTTCACGGATGCGCAGGCGGTGCGCCCGCCGCAGGGCGGGCATCCGCGCGTATCGATCTGGGGTCTGTTGGAAGCGCGCTTGCAACAGGCGGATCTGATGGTGCTGGGCGGGTTGAACGAGGGCATCTGGCCGACCTTGCCCAGCCCCGATCCGTGGCTCGCGCCGCGCATCCGCGCCGAACTGGGGCTGCCGGGGCTGGAACGGCGGATCGGGCTGTCCGCGCACGACTTTGCGATGGCGCTGGGCGCGAAACAGGTGATCGTCACCCGCGCCCGCCGCGATGCGCGCGCGCCGACGATCGCGTCGCGATTCTGGCTGCGGCTGGAGGCGATGACCGGCGGGATGACGCAGCATCCGGCGCTGCGCAGCTGGGCGCTGGCGCTCGATCGCACGGCCGAAGTGCCGCCCGCGCGCCGCCCCGCGCCGGTGCCGCCGGTCGAGCATCGCCCCAAGGAGATCGCCGTCACCAAGCTCGATCGGCTCAAGGCGGACCCCTACGCTTTCTATGCCGACGCGATGCTCAAGCTCTATCCGCTCGACGCGGTCGATGCCGATCCGACCGCGGCGTGGCGCGGCACCGCGGTCCATGCCGTGCTCGAAGCGTGGATGCTGGAGGATGGGGCCGATCCCGAACAATTGCTGCCCCGCGCCCGCGCGATGCTCGACGCGATGGCGGCGCATCCGGTGATGCGCGCCTTGTGGGAGCCGCGCCTGTTGGAGGCGATCGGACAGTTTGCCGATTTCTTCCGCGATATGAAGCGCGACAATCGCCGGCCGCTGGTCGCCGAGGTGAAGGGGACGACGCGCATCGCTGGCGTGACGCTGAAGGGCACGGTCGACCGGATTGATCGCCTGCCGGGCGGCGGCCTTGCGATCGTCGATTACAAGACGGGCACGCCACCCAAGGGCAAGCAGGTGGCCGCCGGCTATGCGATGCAGTTGGGGCTGCTGGGCCTGATCGCCGAACATGGCGGGTTCAAGGATGAAAAGGACGCCGTGATCGAGGGCACGCCCGAAGCCTTCGAATATTGGTCATTGGCGCGGGCGGTGGGCAGCGGATTGCTCGGCTATATCTCGACGCCGGTTGGCGGGCGGGGCGGGATCGACCCGACCGATTTCATGCCGCTGGCCGCGCGCGTCTTTGAAGAAGCGGCGGGCAAGTGGCTGACGGGGCTGGAGCCGTTCACCGCCAAGCTCCACCCCGAACATGCGCCTTATGGGGATTTCGATCAGCTGATGCGCCTCGACGAATGGTATGGGCGCGGCCAGTGAGCAAGCGGCTGAAACCCCTCCAGAAGCTGATGGAGCAGCAGAAGGCGGCATCCGATCCGGGGTCGCTGGTGTGGCTGTCGGCGTCGGCGGGCACGGGCAAGACCCACGTCCTGACCGCGCGGGTGCTGCGCCTGCTGCTCAACGGCCGGCGGCCCGAGAGCATCCTGTGTCTGACCTTCACCAAGGCGGGCGCGGCGGAGATGGCCGAGCGTATCCACGGACGGCTGGCCTATTGGGCGCGGTTGAAGGCGACCGAACTCAAGAAGGAATTGTTCCAGCTTGGCGAGGATGACAGCCCGGAAGCCGTCGCCCGCGCGCGCACATTGTTCGCGCGGGTGCTGGAGGCGCCGGGCGGTGGTCTGCGCATCCAGACGATCCACGCCTTCTGCCAGACATTGCTCGCGGGCTTCCCCGCGGAGGCTGGGCTGGTGCCCGGTTTTCGCCCGATCGAGGGGCGCGAGGAGGCGGCGCTCGCGCGCTCGACGCTTGCGACGATGCTGGCCGATGCGACGCAAGGCGGCGATCTGCCGCTAATCCGCGATGTGCAGGCGCTCAGCCGCCGGCTGGGCGAGGACAAGGCCGAAAGCTATCTGATGGATTGCGCGCGGCGGCCCGACGCGATGCGCGCGCTGGGGATGCGCGAGGGGATCGAGGCGCGGCTGCGCATGGCGCTGGGCGTGCCGATCGGCGATGTCGAAAGCGTGATCGTCGAACGGTGCGACGCGCTCGACATGGGCTGCTTCCATGCGATCGCGCAGGCCAATGGCACGTGGGGCACGGCGACGGGGTTGAAGGATGCCGATCGCGTCGTCGCTTTCATCAACGCAAGCGCGGCCTCGCGCGCGGCGATGCTCGACGACATCATCGGGGTGGCGCTGACCAAGGATGGAAGCCCGCGCAAATACTCCCAAAAGCTGATCGACGCCGAACCGCTCTACGTCCCGCATTGCGAGCGGCTGGTCGAGCAGGTGCGCGCGCTGATCGAACTGCGGATGAAGGCAGCACTGGCGAGCCTGCTCGGTGCGGCGCTCCGCGCAGGGCAGAGCTATGCGCTGGCCTATGAGGGCGCGAAGCGGGCGGGCGGGCTGGTCGACTTCGACGATCTGATCCGCGCGACCGTGCGCCTGCTCGATACGCCGGGTATGGGCGAATGGGTCCGCTACAAGCTCGATCAGCAGACCGACCATATTCTTGTCGACGAGGCGCAGGATACCAACCGGTCGCAATGGGACATTGTCGAGGCGCTGGCGGGCGAGTTTTTCGCGGGCGAGGGCGCGCGCGACAGCCGGGTCGTGCGGACGATGTTTACTGTCGGCGACTTCAAGCAGGCGATCTTCGGTTTCCAGGGCACCGACCCGCGCGCCTTCGAACGCGCGCGCATCGCGTTCCAGCTGAAGGCAATACGCGGCGATCGCGAGTTCGCCGAATTGTCGCTCGACCGCAGCTTCCGCTCTACGCCGCCGGTCCTCGAGCTGGTCGACCGGATGATCGCCGATCTGGGCAGCGAGGGGCTGGGGCTTCAGCAGATCGCAGAACCGCATATGTCGGCACGGTCGCATCTGCCGGGGCAGGTGACGCTTTGGAAACCGCTGTCGATCGAGGCGGTCGACGATATCGAGGATGCGGGCGAGGAAAGCTGGGAGAATGATGCGACGCGCGAGTTCGCGACCCGGCTCGCGCGGCAGATACGGTTGTGGCTCAAGGAGCCGATGTACATGCCGGGGCTGGGGCGGACGCTCAGGCCCGAGGATATTCTTGTCCTCGTGCGCCGGCGCGGAAGCCTCGCCTCGTTGATCGTCGCGCGGCTCCATGCTGAGGGCGTGCCGGTGGCGGGCGTCGATCGTCTGCGGCTGAATGCACCGCTGGCGGTGCGCGATTTGCTGGCGGCGGTGCGCTTCGCCCTGCAACCGGGGGATGATCTCAGCCTCGCGGCGCTGCTCGTCTCGCCTTTGTTCGGGTGGAGCCAGGAGCGGCTTTACGACGTCGGTTTCGGGCGCAAGGGCAGCTTGCTCAAGGCGGTGCGCGAGAGCGGGGACGATGCGGTCGCGATGCTCGACGATCTGCTCGGACAGGCCGATTTCACCACGCCTTATCGCTTCCTCGAACATATGCTCACCGGCCCGATGCAGGGTCGCGCGCGGCTGATCGCGCGGCTGGGGCAGGAGGCGCGCGATCCGATCGAGGAATTGCTCAACGCCGCGCTCCAGTTCGAAGGGGTGGCGACGGCGTCGCTCCAGCGCTTCCTCGACTGGTTCGATCGCGGCGATGTCGAGATCACGCGCGATCCTTCCGCCCCCGCCGATGCGGTGCGGGTGATGACGGCGCACGGCTCCAAGGGGTTGCAGGCGCCGCTCGTCATCCTAGCCGATGCGACCGGCGATCCCGATGCAAACCGGGGTGCGACGCTCGGTTGGCGGATCGATGAGGAGGCCGATCCGGTGCCCGTCCCGCGTCCCAAGAAGGACGAGATGGTCGACGAACTGCGCCGCGACGCCGACGATCACGCCGCGCGCGAGGCGGCTGAGCATTGGCGGCTGCTCTATGTCGCCGCGACCCGCGCCGAGGAGCATCTGGTGATCGGCGGCGCGCTCGGCCCGCGCGCCAAGGGCGTGCCGCCCGCACGTAGCTGGTATGGCGCGATCGAGGCGGCGATGACGGGACTGGGCGCCGAGCCGGTCGAGGATGAACTGTGGGGCACGGCCAGCCATTTCCGGGGCAGCGCACCGGTGGCGGCGGGCGCCCGCAAGGAGCCGAAGCCGCGCAGCGACCTGCCGGTCATCACCGAACCCGGCTGGCTGCGCGCTGTAGCGCCGCGCGAGGAAAGGCCGCCGCGTCCGCTCGCGCCGTCGTCGCTGGGGCCGGACGAGGTCGCCGATCCGCCGCCCTCGCCCGCGATGCGTGTGGCGGCGAAACGCGGTTCGCTGCTCCACCAATTGTTCGAACGGCTGCCGGGCGTGGCGCCGGCCGACCGGGCGGGTGCCGCTGAACGCTGGCTGGAACATTCGGCGGGCGTGGCGGACGTGGACGAACGACGCGCTCTGGTGGCCGATGCCTGTGCGGTGATCGACCATCCCGATTTCGCGGCCGTATTCGCGTCCGATGCGCTTGCCGAAGCGCCGATCGCGGCGGTGGTCGATGGCGAAGTGATCGCCGGCACGGTCGATCGGCTGCTCGTGTCGCCGGATCGCGTGATGGTGGTCGATTTCAAGACCGGGCGGCGCGTGCCGGGTTCGGTCGAGGCAGTGCCAGGGCATCATAAGCGGCAGATGGGGGCCTATGCCGCTGCGCTTGCGACCATATTTCCCGGCCGTCGGATCGAGGCGGGGCTGCTCTATACCAGCGGCCCGACCCTGATGGCCTTGCCGCCCGATCTGCTCGAAGCGCACAAGCCGGGCTTTAGGGGGGCGGAGCAAAAGCAGGCGACAGGCCGTTGAGCGGGGCGCGGACCCGCCTTACATCTCTGGGCAACGAAGGAGTTTCAGTCCCATGCCGACCAAAGCCATTACCGACTCGTCGTTCCAGACCGATGTGATTTCCGCCGAAGGCCCCGTCCTCGTCGACTTCTGGGCCGAATGGTGCGGCCCGTGTAAGATGATCGGCCCGAGCCTTGAGGAAATCTCGGAGGAACTGGGCGGCAAGGTCACGATCGCCAAGCTGAACATCGACGAGAATCCCGATGCCCCCGGCCGTTACGGCGTGCGCGGCATCCCGACGATGATCCTGTTCAAGAACGGCCAGCCGACCGCCACCAAGGTGGGCGCGGCCCCCAAGAGCCAGCTCAAGGGCTGGCTTGAAGGCGAACTGTAAGTTCGGCTGACTTTTTCTCGTCATTGCGAGCGTAGCGAAGCAATCCATTCCGCAGTTCGGAGTGGATTGCCGCGTCGCCTGCGGCTCCTCGCAATGACGATTTAGGTGAACGCGCGCACGGCAATCGTCGTGACGCGCGTTTGTCGTTTTGGGATTAGTCGGCGTCGCTCTGTTGTGACGGATGCGCGGCCGCGACCGCGTCGATCGCGCGCATTCGCGCCGCCACCGCGACGATGTGGGGGTAGGGCGTCAGATCGACCGCAAAGCGTTCGGCCGAATAGACCTGCGGCACCAGGCAGCAATCGGCGATCGTTGGCGTGTCGCCATAGGCAAAGCCCGCGCCGTGGCGCGCGATCAGGGTTTCGAGCGCCGCGAAGCCATCGCCGATCCAGCGCGCGATCCAGGCGTCGACCTGCGGTTGCTGGGCGCCCAGATCGGCCTTGAGCGCGTTCAGCACGCGCAGATTGTTGAGTGGGTGGATGTCGCACGCGACCAGGGCCGCCATCGACCGGACGATCGCGCGGCCCGATGCGTCGGCCGGGAGCAAGGCGGGATCGGGCCATGTCTCCTCGATCCATTCGAGGATGGCGAGGCTCTGCGTCAGCGTCAGCCCGTCGGCCTCGATCGCGGGCACCAGCCCTTGCGGCGCGAGCGCGACATAATCGGGCAAGCGCTGGGCACCTGTGCGCAGATCGTGGGTGACGCGATCATGCGGCACGTTTTTGAGCGCGAGGGCGATCCGCACCCGATAGCCCGCGCCCGATCGCCAATAATCGTGAAGGGTCAGCATGGGAGCATCCTCGCAGACTTGGGGCGTGATGGCGTTTCATATTTCGCACGATCGCCGCTATCGCTGTGCAATCTGCATCGGAACGGCGCGAATATGAAACAGGTTCATCAACTTGACGCGATCGATCGCCGCATCGTCACAGCGCTCCAGCGCGACGGCGCGCTCACCCATGCCGATCTGGCCGAGGAGGTGGGCGCGTCGGCGGCCTCGTGCTGGCGGCGGATCAAGGCGCTGGAGGCGGCGGGCGTGCTGATCGGCACGGTGCGGCTGGTCGATCCCGATCGGGTGGGGCGCGGGGTCAACGTGCTGTGCAGCGTGCGGATGCGCAGCCATGCGCCAGCCGATCGCGCCGCGTTCGAGGATTTCGCCCGCGCCGCGCCTGAGATTCTCGAATGTTTCTCGATGTCGGGCGACTGGGATTATCTGCTGCGGATCGTGGTCGCCGATGTCGGCGATTACGAACGCTTCCTGATGCGCAGCCTGCTGGGCCATCCGGCGGTGTTGACGGCATCGTCGCACTTCGCCTTGGGTCTGATCAAATATAGCACCGCGATACCGGTCTGAGGGGGAGGGACATGACCTACACGACATTGGCGACCGAACTGGACGCGCAGGGCATATTGCTCGTCACGCTGAACCGGCCCGACAAGCTCAACGCCTTCACGGTCGAGATGGCCGACGAACTGGAGGCCCTGTTCCGCGGCGCCAATGCCGACGATGCGATCCGCGCGATCGTGGTGACGGGGGCGGGGCGCGCCTTTTGCGCGGGGATGGACCTGAGCACCGGCGGCAATGTCTTCGGGCTGGACGAGAGCCAGGCGCCGACGATGGCCGACATGACCGACCGGCTCGACGATCCCGCAATCCACCGCGGCGTGCGCGATACGGGCGGGCGGGTGACGCTGGCGATCCACGATTGCATCAAGCCCGTCATCGCCGCGATCAACGGCCCCGCGGTCGGCATCGGCGCGACGATGACGCTGGCGATGGATATCCGCCTCGCGAGCAAGGATGCGCGGATCGGCTTCGTCTTCGGGCGGATCGGGGTGACGCCGGAGGCGTGCTCGACCTGGTTCCTGCCGCGGATCGTGGGGATGCAAACCGCGCTCGAATGGGTGCTGTCGGCCGATATCCTCGATGCCGAGACGGCGAAGGCCGGCGGGCTGGTGCGCAGCGTCCATGACGATCGCGACGCTTTGCTTGCCGAGGCGATGGGGCTGGCGCGCAAGTTTACCGAACATCGATCCCCGGTCGCGATCGCTTATGCCAAGCAGATGATGCGCCGGAACGCGGCCCTGCCGCACCCGATCGACGCGCATCGGGTGGATTCGCTGGCGATGTTCTATTCCAGCATCGGCGACGGGAAGGAGGGCGTTGCGGCCTTCCTGGAGAAGCGCCCGCCCGATTTCACCGGCAAGGCCTCCGCGCTACCATTCGATCCGTGGGGAGACACCAAGTGAAGGCGCTGATCGTCCATGCCCATTCAGAAAGCGACAGCTTCGTCGCCGCGATGCGCGACGTCGCGGTCGCGACGCTCACCGCGCAAGGCGCCGAGATCGCGCAGTCCGATCTTTATGCGATGGGCTTCAACCCCGTCCTGTCGCCCGCCGACTTCGGCAGCCGCAAGAATGCGGACCACCTGACCTACGCGCTCGAACAGCGGGCCAATTATGATGCCGGCACGCTCGCGCCCGATATCGTGGCGGAGATCGAGAAGGTGCTGGCGGCGGACCTGATCGTCTTCACCTTCCCGGTCTTCTGGTTCAGCGTGCCCGCGATCCTCAAAGGGTGGATCGACCGCGTGTTCATCTCCGGCCCCTTTTATGGCGGGCGGCGCGTCTATGGCGCGGGCGGGCTCAAGGGCAAGAAGGCGCTCGCGGCGTTTTCGCTGGGCGGGCGCGAGCATATGTTTGGGCCGGGATCGATCCACGGTGAGCTGGAAACCGGCATGCTCCGCCACTTTCTGCAGGGGGCGCTGGGCTATGTCGGGTTCGACGTGCTCGAGCCGTTCGTCGCATGGCACGCGCCGTATGTGACGCACGACGCGCGGGTGGCGATGCTGGAGGCGCTGGGCGGCCATGTCGCGCGGTGGGAGAATCTGCCCGCGCTGCCGATGCCGGACCTGACGAAGTTCGATGACAGTTTCGCTCCGAAATGAAGTCATCCCGGCGGAGGCCGGGATCTCCGGAGAGGCGCGGTGTGCTAGAGACGCCTGAGATCCCGGCCTCCGCCGGGATGACGGTTATCTATCGATCCATCAGATCGCGGATTTTGGTCGAGATCGCCTTCATCGCAAAGGGTTTGGTGATCACCTCCATCCCCGGCGCGAGGAGGCCGTTGCCGACGGCCGCATTCTCCGCAAAGCCGGTGATGAACAGAACGCGCAGGTTCGGTCGATAGACGCGCGCGGCATCGGCGACCTGGCGGCCGTTCATGCCGCCGGGCAGGCCGACATCGGTGATCAGCAGGTCGATCCGCTGATCGGTCGACAATATCTGCAGCCCGCTCGGCCCGTCGGGCGCCTCGATCGCGATATAGCCGGCATCCTCCAGCACCTCGACCACCAAAGCGCGGATCGCGGGTTCGTCGTCGATCACCAGCACGCGCTCGCCATCGCCATGATCCGTCTCGCCGGAGTGGGCGAGCGCCTCTTCCTCCGCCGTGCCGTGGTGGCGGGGCAGGTAGATGCACATCGTCGTGCCGCGCCCGACCTCCGAATAGATTCGCACCTGCCCGCCCGACTGGCGCGCAAAGCCATAGACCATCGAGAGGCCGAGACCGGTTCCCTCGCCCAGCGGCTTGGTGGTGAAGAAGGGATCGAAGGCGCGCGCGATCGTCTCCGCGTCCATGCCGGTGCCGGTATCGCTGACGCAGATCGAGATATATTGGCCGGGCGCCATGTCGCGTTCCATCGACGCGCGATCGTCGAGCCATTTGTTCGCGGTTTCGATCGTGATCCGCCCGCCATTGGGCGCCATCGCGTCGCGCGCGTTTATGCACAGGTTGAGCAGCGCGTTTTCAAGCTGCGGCGCGTCGATCCGCGTGGTCCACAGCCCGGCCGCGCCGACGATTTCCAGTTCGTTGAGTGGGCCGATCGATCGGCGGGTCAGATCCTCCATGCCCAGGATCAGCCGGTTGACGTCGGTGGGCTTGGGATCGAGCGTCTGGCGGCGTGAGAAGGCCAGCAGCCGCTGCGTCAGCGCCGCCGCGCGCCGCGCGCCGCCCTGCGCATTGTCGATATAGCGTTGCAGGCCCGCGACGCGGCCCTGATCGATCCGTTTTTCCAGCAGTTCCAGATTGCCGCTGATCGCCGCGAGCAGATTGTTGAAATCATGCGCGAGGCCGCCGGTCAGCTGGCCGACCGCCTCCATCTTCTGCGCCTGGCGCAGCGCATCTTCGGCGCGGACACGCGCGGTGACTTCCGATGCCTCGGGCACCAGCGCGACGATCCGGCCATTGGGATCGAAGGCGGGGCGCATCGAGAATTCGTACACACGCTCGCCCGTCGGCAGGTGCAGCGGCATCGTGAACTGGATGCTTTCGCCTGCCGCGACGCTCGCCACCGTTTCACGCACGCGATCGGCCATGCCGGGCGTGGTCGCGAACCACGGCGTGTCCCAATAGTCGCGGCCCGCAACGTCGTTCAGCGTCGCGCCGATCGCCGACAGCGCGGTCGTGTTGGCGTACAGCACCTGGCCTTCGGGGGTCAGCAGCCCCTGCGCCATGAACGATGTTTCGAAGACGGTGCGGACCGTCGCCTCGCTCTGCTGCAACTGGGCCGCGCGTTCGGCGACGCGCGCCTCCAGCGTTTCGTTCAGGAAGTGCAGCCGCTCGGCCGTCTCGCGCAGTTCGGCCTCGGCACCCACGCGTTCGACATGCGCCCAACTGCGTTCGGCGACTTCGTGGATCAGGGCGATTTCGGCCTCGGTCCAGTGGTGCGGCTTGTCGCGATGGATCGCCATCAGCGCGATCAGCCGGCCTTCCTTGACCAGCGGCATGCACACGGTCGCTTCGATATTGAGCGCCAGATAGGTCGCGGCGTCGGCGGGGGGCAGTTCGGCGCGGCTGTCGTTGATGATCTGCGGGCGGCCTTCGCCCAGCGTCGACACCGCAAGTTGCCCGAAATCGGTCAGGCGGTGATGGCCGACGGCGTTGCGCACGCCCGGCGCGGACCATCCGCCGCGCACCGTGAAGCCGCGTTCGTCGGCATCCATATCGGCATAGGCGCAAATCGATACGCCCAGATGTTCGCCGGTCATCCGCGTGGTGACGGTCAAAATCTCGTCGGCGTCGCGGCTCGCCTCGGTCGCGCGCGACAGCGCGTCGAGGAAGCGGAGTCGATCGCCGTCGGCCAGCAATTGCCGTTCGGCGCGCACCCGGTCGCTGATCTCGATCACGATCGCCAGCACGCCGGCGGGCACGCCGTCATCGTCGTAGATCGGCGAATAATCGAGATCGAGATAGACGTCCTCGAACTCCCCCGTCCGGTTCAGCGTCAGCACGAAATCGCGATAGGCCAGCGTCCCGCCCGCCAGCCCGACCTTCATCACATTGTCGTTGAAGTCGGCGACCTCGCCCCAGCCTTCGCGCACCTTGCTGCCCAGCAGCACGGGATGGCGATCGCCCGCAAAGACCGAATAGCCGTCATTGTAGAGCATGATGCCGTCTTCGCCCCACAGCATCACGATCGGCACGGGCGAATGGACGACGAAGGCGACGATGGTCTTGAGCGATTGCGGCCACGCTTCGATCGGCCCGAGCGAGCCGGACCAGTCGAACGCCGCGATCCGATCGCCCATCTCCCCGCCGCCTGCCAGGAACAGCAGCGGATCACGCGTCTCTACGGTCTGGGTGTCCACGATTCCCCTGCGGCAGCGCGGCTAAATATTTGGCCCGAAATGCCGAATGGTTCAGGAGAGTGAAGGTTCCGGACTGTGCACAACTTATCCTTCGGCGGCGATTTCGTGCAACGCCGCGACCAGCTTAGCCATGTCATCGGCGTTGTTGGTGAAGGATGGGGAGACGCGCACGCAGCATCCCTTGGCGGGGCCGTCGCGCTCGATCGTGAAGATGCGATGCCGGTCGAACAAAGCCTGCCGCAGCGCGCGATTGGCCTCGATCGAGGTGCGGCCGGTCAGGCGGAAGGATGTGATGCCGCCGTGAAGCGCGGGATCGTCCGGGGTGAGGATCTCGATCCCCTTCACGCCCCGCAGCGGCTTCACCCACAGATCGCGCAGGTGGCGCAGGCGCGCGGCCTTGGCGGCGATGCCGATCCTCTGGTGCGCGGCGATCGCGTCGGGGACGGTGAGGATGCCGGCGAAGTTGACGGTGCCCGTGTGGATGCGCGCATCGATCCGGTCGCTCGGTGCTTCGAGCAGCGACGGGTCGATGTCGGGGATGCGATCCTTGCCGATATAGACCACCCCGACACCCAAAGGTGCTGCGATCCATTTGTGAAGGTTGATGCCCGCAAACTCGATGCCCAGTTCCTTCAACGAGAAATCGAGCTGGCCGAGCGCGTGGCCGACGTCGAGCAGCACGTCGATATTGCGCGCCTTCGCCATTGCCACGATCTCTTTGACGGGCGGGACGAGGCCGGTGCGGTGGCTGAGCTGGGTCAGCAGCATCATGCGAATCTTCGGATCGGCCTTCAGCGCGGCCTCATAGGCGTCGACCAAAGATTGCGCGGTCGCAGGTTCGGGCAGGTCGATCTTCACGACCCGCACCCCGCGCAGCCGCGCGAGCGATTCCATGCCGGTCTGCATCGCGTCATAATCTAGATCGGCGTAGAGAACGGCGTCGCCGGGCATGAGCTTGTTATAGCCGCCGATCAGCACCGCCATCGATTCACTGCCGCCGCGCGTGAAGGCGATCTCGGCCGGATCGAGCTTGAGCAGCGCCGCGACCTGCGTGCGCACGCCGCGCATCTCGGCATTGGCGGGGCCGCGCGTGAACAGGGTCGTCTCGCGGTTCACCTTGTCGGTGCGGGCTTCATAAGCCTGTCGCACCGTCGTCTGCATCGCGCCGAAATGCCCGGCCTCCAGCTGGACGATGCCGGGCGGTGGTGCGTCGTAGAGTTTGGCGACCTGCGCCCACCACGCCTCGTCGGCGGCGAGTTTGTCGGGCGTGATGCCGGCGGGGACCGCCAGCGTCTCGGCGAAGGCGGGTGCGGCCGAAGCGGCGGCGGAGGCGGCGAGGAAGGTACGGCGGGAAACGGGCATTTCCCGACTATGAAGCGATTATCGTGACAGGCAAGTTACGCCGTCAGCGCCTCATGGAACATGGCGAGCGCCGTTTTCGCGAAGGTCTCCATATTGGCGATGCGATCGTTGCTGTCGGTTTCGACCATGCGGACCATCGTGAAGCCATCCGGCCCCGCAATCGCGATGCAGCTCGTACCCGAAGGTTTGCCGTGCGGATGATCGACCGGGCCGGCCGATCCGCTTTCGGCGATGCTCCAGTCGGCACCGAAATTGTCGCGGATCGCGGTCGCCTGCAGCAATGTATAGGGTTCGGTGACGCCGCGCAGGCCGGTCCAGTCGGACAGCGGCAGGCCGAACAGATGCTTACGCCCCGCGATCGAATAGAGCGTGCCGCCGCCCTTGAAGAACTTGGTCGCGCCGGGAATCGTGCAGAAGGCCGCCGAGACGAGCCCGCCGGTCGATCCGTCCGCCACCGCGACCGATTGGCCGCGTTCGACCAGCAGGGCGGCCGATGGCGCCGCGAGCGCATTGAGTTCGTGCAGCATCGAAATCCCCTCTTGTTTGTCCGGGCTTAGCCCAGCCGATCGATGAGGGGAAAGAGCGTCGCTTGTTCGGTATCGGACAATTGCACCATCCAGTGATCGGCGGTGAGGAGCGAGCGCATCATGTGTGGCCGATCGCCGGGCAGGGGGCTGATCGGCCCGTCGCCCGCGACGACGCGGGTGACGTTGGCGACGCCGTTGGTGGGCAGGACCGCGCTGGTGACGGCACGCCCCGCCTCTGAAGGCAGGCCGAGCAGCCGGCGCAGCGTTGCCATCCCGAAGAAGCGGCAGCCGACGAGAGCCGCGACCGGATTGCCCGGCAGGCCGAGGATCGGGACGCCGCCGGGCGTCGTCGCGAACAATACGGGCTTGCCGGGGCGCATGCGGACGCCGTGGAAATGGATCGCCGCGCCGACATCGCGCACCGCATCGGGAATATGATCGCGTTCGCCTGCCGATGCGCCGCCGGTGGTGATGACGAAATCCGCCGTCGCCAGCGCCGCCGCAATCGCACCGGCAATCGCTTCGCGGCTGTCGGGCACGGGGGCGGAGAGGGTGACGGCCGCGCCGGTTTCCGCAAACAGCGCCGCGATCATCGGACCGTTGACGTCGATGATGCCGCTGCCCAGTTCGTCGCCGGTCGGGATGATCGCGATGCGCGGGCGGCGGCGCACGTCGATCGTCTCCACGCCATAAGCGACCAGCGCGCCGAGCATCGGGGCGGAGATCGTCCGACCCGGCCCCAGCACCTCGTCACCGGGGGCGGCATCCTCGCCCTTGCGGCGGATGTTCATGTTGGTCGCGACCGGCTCGGTGATGTGCAGCCGATCACCGTCGACGGTCGCGCGCTCCTTGATCAGCACGGTCGCGCCGCCTGCGGGAATGATTGCGCCGGTCATGATCGGTCGCGCGGTGCCGGGGGGGAGCGGCGCGCTGACGTCGCCCGCGAAGATCGGATCGCCGATCGCCAGATCGCCGCCTGCGCAGTCGGCGGCGGTCAGGACGAAGCCGTCCATCGCCGACATGTCGGCGGCGGGGTGAAAAAGTCGCGCCTGCACCGGCGCAGAGGTGACGCGGCCCAGCGCGTCGGTCAGGGCGATCGTCTCGATGGGAAGCGCGGCGACATGGTGCTCGACGGCCGCGATAGCCTCGAAAAAGGCGGGGCGGTTGGGCTTTGGCTTAGGCGCGCTGGTCAGGTCGGAAGGGCGGTTGATGTTGCGAATGGGATCGCTGGCGATGCCGGTCGCGGCGCAGGCGCGTGCCCAGGCGTGCATCGACCGATCCTCACCGCCCAGAAAGGCTTCGAGCTGGTCGGCCAGCCCGACCGGCCAGCAGCCGACGACCGGCGCTTCGAGCAGGAAGGCGGGCGCCGCATCGATCAGCTTTGGAACGACATCGGATGGCAGTTGCGGAATGTCGCACGCCGTCACCACCACCGCGTCGAAGCCCCGCGCCTTGGCGTGCCGTAGCGCCCCGCACAGGCCGCCGAGCGGGCCGAGGCCGGGTGCGGGATGGTCGGGAATATCCGTCGCCATCGCATCGACGAACGGCGCGATCGTATCGCGCGCATGGTCGATCAGGGGGCGATCTTCGAGCATCGCGCGCGCCTTGTCGCTGCCGAAGCGGCTCGATCGGCCGCCGGCGAGCACCACCCCAAGGCGCTTCATGCGATCAGCAGCGCGTCGGGCCGGGCGAGCACGATCAGGCGAAGTCCCGCCTCCGCCGCCCGCGTCACGGCAAGGCTGGTCGGGGCGGACACGGTGACGAGCAAGGGACAGTCGGCGAGCACGGCTTTCTCGACAAGTTCGAACGAGCAGCGAGAGCTTAGCAGCGCGAAGCCTCCGTCCCAAGAGCGCCCGTCCCGCGCCATCGCGCCGATCAATTTGTCGAAAGCGTTGTGGCGGCCGACATCCTCGCGCGCGATCAGCACCTCTCCCTGCGCCGAGCAAAAGGCGGCGGCGTGGACCGCGCCGGTTTCGGCGTTGAGCGGCTGGTGATCGCGCAAGCGCCCGAGCGCGCGGAAGATCGCGGCCTCGTCCGCATCGCTGGTCGCGGCGACGGCGGGCAGGGGGCGTAGCGCGGTTTCGAGATTTTCGATCCCGCACAGGCCGCAACTGCTTTCGGACACGCGATGGCGCACGCGCTCCATGACGCGCGGCAGGCGATCGTCGATCAGGGTGACGCGCAGCAGCACGCCCTGCGGGGTTTCGTGCGCATCGATATCGACGATATCGGCGGCGCGATCGATCAGCCGTTCGGACAACGAGAAGCCGGTCGCGAAATCCTCCAGATCGGCCGGCGTCGCCATCATCACGGCATAGCCGATGCCGTTAAACTCCAGCGCGATCGGCATTTCGACAGCAATCGCCCGATCGATCGTCGCGCGTGTTCCGTCGCTACCGACCCGCTCGACCGGCCGCCGTTCAGCCGGCGTCGTCATGGCCCGCACCCGCGACGTCGGCATATTCGGTCGCGGGCGTCTGCGGCGGCGGGGAACCCTTTTCGTGCAGGATCGCAATGGCGCGCGCGGCGACGGGGCCGAGGCTGTCGGTCAGGCCTGCAATCCGCGCCTTCATCCGCGGATCCCAGAATTTCGCGATATGATCCGCCGTCGCCATCGCCGCCTTCTCATGCCCGATCGCGGCGAAATTGCGCGCGATCTGATCGGCCATATAGGCGAGGCGCTGGTCGGTCGACATCATCGCGCTTACTCCGCCGGCTCGAAGCGCGGCTCGATCCGGCGCGAACGCTTCGCGTGCGCATCGTAATTTTCCTGCCAGTCGCTCGGGCCGTTGGATGGCGACACCTGCACCGCCGTCACCTTGTACTCGGGGCAATTGGTGGCCCAGTCCGAAAAGTCGGTGGTGATGACGTTGGCCTGCGTCGTCGGGTGATGGAAGGTCGTATAGACCACGCCCGGCGCCACCCGCTCGGTGATCAGCGCGCGCAGTGTCGTCTCACCCGCGCGGCTGCGCAGCGACACCCACTGGCCGTCGTGCAGCCCGCGATTTTCGGCGTCGTGCGGATGGATTTCCAGCCGGTCCTCGGGATGCCACGCGACATTGTCGGTCCGCCGCGTCTGCGCGCCGACATTGTAGTGGCTCAGGATGCGCCCGGTGGTGAGCAGCAGCGGGAAGCGCGGGCCGGTCTTCTCGTCGGTCGCGACATAATCGGTGACGACGAACTTGCCCTTGCCGCGCACGAAGCCGTCGAGGTGCATCGTCGGCGTGCCGAGCGGGGCGGCGGCGGTTGCGGGCCACTGGAGCGATCCATGCTCCTCCAGCGCCGCGTAATTCACCTTGGCGAAGCTGGGGGTGAGGGCAGCGATCTCGTCCATGATCTCGGACGGGTGCGCGTAGCTCCAGTCCAGCCCCATCGCCTGCGCGACCATCTGCACGATCTCCCAGTCGGCAAAGCCGTTGAGCGGGGCCATCACCTTGCGGACGCGCTGGATGCGGCGCTCGGCATTGGTGAAGGTGCCGTCTTTCTCCAGGAAGGTCGATCCGGGCAGGAAGACGTGCGCGTAATTGGCGGTCTCGTTCAGGAACAGATCCTGCACCACCACACACTCCATCGCGGCGAGGCCGGCGGCGACGTGGGCGGTGTTGGGATCGGATTGCAGGATATCCTCGCCCTGAATGAACAAGGCCTTGAACGCGCCATCGGTCGCGGCGTCGAGCATGTTGGGGATGCGCAGGCCGGGTTCGTCGTCCAGCGGCACGCCCCACGCATCTTCGAACATCGCGCGAGCCTCCGGATCGGAAACGTGGCGGTAGCCTGAAAATTCGTGCGGGAAGCTGCCCATGTCGCACGCGCCCTGCACGTTGTTCTGGCCGCGCAGCGGGTTCACGCCCACGCCCTCGCGCCCGACATTGCCTGTCGCCATCGCGAGGTTGGCGATCGCCATCACGGTCGACGAACCCTGGCTGTGTTCGGTGACGCCAAGGCCGTAATAGATCGCGCCATTGCCGCCGGTCGCGTAGAGGCGCGCGGCCTTGCGCAGTTCGTCCGGATCCACCCCGGTGAGGCTCGCGGTCGCTTCGGGCGATCGTTCGTCTTCGCTAACGAACGCGGCCCAATCCTGAAACTCGTCCCAGTCGCAGCGTTCGGTGATGTAGGCTTGGTCGAACAGCCCCTCGGTCACGATCACATGCGCCATCGCGGTCAGCACCGCGACGTTGGTGCCGGGGCGCAGCGACAGGTGATGCGCGGCCTCGATATGGGGGCTGCGGACCAGATCGGTGCGGCGCGGATCGATGACGATCAGCTTCGCGCCTTGGCGAAGCCGCCGTTTCATCCGGCTGGCGAAAACGGGGTGGCCGTCGGTCGGGTTCGCGCCGATGACGAGGATGACGTCGCTATGCTGGACGCTGTCGAAATCCTGCGTCCCGGCGGAGGTGCCGAAGGTGGTCTTGAGGCCATAGCCGGTCGGTGAGTGGCAGACGCGCGCGCACGTATCGACATTGTTGTTGCCGAAGCCCTGCCGGATCAGCTTCTGGACGAGGAAAGTCTCCTCGTTTGTGCAGCGGCTCGACGTGATCCCGCCCACCGCGCGGGTGCCGTAGGAGGACTGGATGCGGCGGAACTCGGAGGCGGTGTGGGCGATCGCTTCTTCCCAGCTCACCTCGCGCCACGGCTGATCGACGCTCTCGCGGATCATCGGGTTGAGGATGCGTTCCTTGTGGTTGGCATAGCCCCAGGCGAAGCGGCCTTTTACGCAGCTATGCCCGCGATTGGCCTTGCCGTCCTTCCACGGCACCATGCGGACGAGTTGTTCGCCGCGCATCTCGGCGCGGAAGGTGCAACCGACCCCGCAATAGGCGCAGGTGGTGACGACCGCCTTGTCCGGCGTGCCGACCTTGATGACTTCCTTTTCGATCAGCGCCGACGTCGGGCATGCCTGCACGCAGGCGCCGCAGGATACGCATTCGGACGACAGGAAATCCTCGTCCTGGCTCGCGGCGATGTGGCTTGCGAAGCCGCGCCCGTCGACGGTGAGCGCCAGCGTCCCCTGCACCTCGTCACAGGCGCGCACGCAGCGGGAGCAGACGATGCACTTGGCGGGATCGAAGGTGAAATAGGGGTTGGACTCGTCCTTGGCCGCATCGAGATGGTTCGCGCCGTCATAGCCGTAGCGAACGTCGCGCAGGCCGACGGCCCCCGCCTGATCCTGCAATTCGCAATCGCCGTTCGCCGAGCAGGTGAGGCAGTCGAGCGGGTGATCGGAAATGTAGAGTTCCATCACCCCCTTGCGCAGCTTGGCCAGCTTTTCGGTCTGCGTGCGCACGACCATACCGGGGGTGACGGGCGTGGTGCACGATGCCGGATAGCCTGCGCGCCCGTCGATCTCGACCAGGCACAGGCGGCACGATCCGAAGCTTTCGAGCGTGTCGGTCGCGCACAATTTGGGGATGCTCGTCCCCATCAAGGCGGCGGCGCGCATGATCGAGGTGCCGGCGGGGACGTCGACCGGCTGGCCGTCGATGGTGAGCGACACCAGCGGCGCCGTGTCGGGCGCGGGCTTGGTGCCAAGGTCGATCTCGCCGATCCATCCCATCGCCTTACTCCGCCGCCTGGGGCAGCGCGGGGGCGCCGCCGAAATCTTCCGGGAAATGATCCAGCGCGCTCAGCACCGGATAAGGGGTGAAGCCACCCAGTGCGCAGAGCGATCCGAACTTCATCGTCTCGCACAGGTCGCGCAGCACGCCGATCTCTTCATCGACCGAGCGGTGTTTGACCTTCGCGTTGCGCATCTGAGGCATAGCCTCCAGTGCCTGTTCGCGCTTTGCGGCGCCCTTGATGCGGTCGATCGTCTCGACCCCGCGGGTCGATCCGATCCGGCACGGCGTGCATTTGCCGCAGCTTTCGATCGCGCAGAATTCCATCGCGAAGCGGGCCATCGCGGCCATGTCGACGCTGTCGTCGAACACGGTGATCCCGGCATGGCCGATCAACCCGCCCGCCGCCGCGAACGCTTCGTAATCGAACGGCGTATCGAACATCGACGGCGGGAAATAAGCGCCCAGCGGCCCGCCGACCTGCACCGCGCGCACCGGCCGCCCGCTCTCGGTGCCGCCGCCGATTGCGTTGACCAGCTCGCCCAAGGTGATGCCGAAACCGATTTCGAACAGCCCGCCATTCTTCACGTTGCCTGCCAACTGGACCGGCATCGTCCCGCGCGATCGGCCGAAGCCGACCTCGGCATAACGCTCCGGCCCTTCGGCCAGGATGAAGGGGACGGCGGCGAGGCTCAGGACATTGTTGATGACGGTCGGCTGGCCGAACAGACCCTGGATCGCGGGGAGTGGCGGCTTGGCGCGGACCT
Organism: Sphingomonas crocodyli; assembly: GCF_004005865.1. Classification (NCBI taxonomy): domain Bacteria; kingdom Pseudomonadati; phylum Pseudomonadota; class Alphaproteobacteria; order Sphingomonadales; family Sphingomonadaceae; genus Sphingomonas; species Sphingomonas crocodyli. Next base: position 73,493 of record NZ_SACN01000006.1, on the reverse strand, counting down.
GCCCGCGCTTGCCCTCGATCGATTCCAGCAGCGCGGTCTCCTCGCCGCAGACATAGGCGCCAGCACCGACGCGAACCTCGACCGTGAGGGGCGCGAGGATGGGCGCGGCGCGCTCGATCGCCGCATTCAGTGCACGGATCGCGAAGGGATATTCGGAGCGGACGTAGATGTAGCCGTGCGACGCACCGACCGCGTGGCCCGCGATCGCCATGCCTTCGAGCAGGCAATAGGGATCGCCTTCCATCAGCATGCGATCGGCGAAGGTGCCGCTGTCGCCCTCGTCGGCATTGCAGACGATGAACTTTTCGGGGGCGGTGGCATCAAGGACGGTCTGCCATTTGATGCCGGTCGGGAAGCCCGCCCCGCCGCGCCCGCGCAGGCCCGATGCCTTGACCGCGTCGACCACAGCCTGGGGGGCGAGCGCGCGTGCGGCGGCCAGCCCTTTCCAGCCGTCATGCGCAGTATAATCGGCCATGCTCAGCGGATCGGTGATCCCGCAGCGGGCGAAAGTGAAACGCTGCTGCTTCGCGAAGAAGGGCATGGTGGCGAGATCGCCGATGCGATTGGGGTGGGTGCCGTCGAGGATCGCGGGCACGTCCTCCGGCTCGACCGGGCCGAAGGCGATGCGGGCGCCGTCCGTGGTCTCGATCTCGACCAGCGGCTCGATCGCGAACAGGCCGCGCGCGCCTGTGCGGATCACCTCGCAGCCCGCCGCCGCCAGCGCGTCGGCGATATCGTCCGCACCTAGAGCGACCGAGGCCATGTCGCACGAGACGTAGGCGCGGGTCATGCGCTCACCTGCGCGACGATACGGTCGATCTTGTGCGCGTCGAGGCGGGAAACGGGTTTGTCGTTCACCAGCGCGTTGGGGCCGGTGGCGCACAGGCCGAGGCAATAGACGGCTTCGAACGAGACGCGGCCATCCTCGCTCGTCTCGTCGATCGGCAGGCCAAGGCGATCCGAAAGGGCGGTTTCGATCGCACCGACCCCACGCGCCTTGCAGGCTTCGGCGAGGCACAGTTTGACGATGTGGCGACCCGCCGGTTCGCGACGGAAATCATGGTAGAAGGTGACGACGCCGTGCACCTCGGCGCGGCTGAGGTTCAGCGCGCGGGCGACGAGCGGGATCGCCGCGTCGGGCACCCAGCCCACCTCCGCCTGAATGGCGTGGAGCAAGGGCAGCAACGCGCCGCGTTCGCCTGCAAATCGATCGGCCAGAGTGCCGACGATGGTGTCGAGATCGTCCGGTATCACGCGAAAGGCGGTGCGCCTCTCATGTGATAGGGTCAAATCGACTTTTCTGAAATTTGATAGAAACTATCTATCAAAGGGCAGATCGAGATCACGTGCCACGGTTGCCGCCGCCTCGCTCAGCGGGGATCGCGGAAGTCGATCGGGGATGATCAGGCCGATGCGGCTTGCATAGCTCGGTTCCTCGAACGTCAGCGTGTGCGCCCAGTCTGGCAGCAGGGTGCGGTAGCTGTCGGGCATGATCGTGACGAACGCGCCCGACCGCGCGAGTGCGAGCAAAGCGACGTAGCTGTCGGCAGTCGCGAGCGGCGCGGCGGTCAGCCCGCGCGCGGCCAGTTGCTCGTCGAGGATGCGGCGGTTCTGCATGCCCTGATGGAGCAGGCAGAGCGGCTCCTCCAGCGCACGTTCGAAACGCGTGCTCGTCATCTGCGCCATATGATGCCCGCGCGCGACGACCAGCATCGGGCGTTCGGCATAAAGCGGGGTGGCCATGACGTTCGCGGGCGGATCATGATCGATATAGGTGATCCCGGCATCGAGCCGGAAGGCCGCAAGCTCCGCTTCGATCTCGCGCGAGGTGAGCGAGCGTATGTCGACCTCGACGCCTGTATGTGTCGCTCGCATCGCCTTGGCGAAATGGCCGACGCTGGGCATCGATGCGGGGATCGCGCCTAGCCGCAGCGTGCCCTTCAGCGGGCCGCGCACCACGCTGGCCGCAGCCCCCATATTGGCGTGCGCCGCGAGCATCGCCTGCGCCCAGGGCAGGACCGCGCGGCCCTCCGCCGTCAGCCCGATATAGCGCCGATCGCGCTCGATCAGCCGCGCGCCAAGCTGCTCCTCCAGCGCGGAAAGGCCGGACGACAAAGTCGGCTGCGACACGTTGCAGCACGCCGCCGCCCGCGCGAAATGGCCTTCGCGTTCCAGGGTGACGAGATATTCGAGATGCCGGATCTGCATCGCGGCACGATGGCAAAAAAAAGCGCCCGTGGCGACTGGGCCACGGGCGCGAATATTCCCCGGAATGTAGTGTTTTAGAACTCGACCGTCAGATCGACACCGTAGGTGCGGGCGCGTTCATAGTCGGCCGAGATCGCATAGACGAGCGACGGCGCGTAGCTGACCTGCTTGGTATCGAACAGGTTGCGGCCCCACAGCGCCAGCGTCGCCTTCGAACCGCCGATGTCGATGCCCTGCAGCGCGAGGCGGCCGTTGACCAGCCAGTAGCCCGGAATGCGCTGCGCATTGGCGAAGGCCTGCTGTTCGGCGGCGTTGATGCCGAACAGGGCGCTGCCGCCCGTGGTCAGCGGCACGACGGGCACCTTCTGCTGCTTCGACTTGTAGTTGCCATCGACGCGGGCGACGATCTGCGCATCGCCCCACACCGGTTCGGACTCATACTGGGCCGAAAGCGCGCTGGTCCACTTCGAACGATCGTTGGCGACGACCACCGCGGCAGCGGCGGCGACGCGCGGATCGACGCGGGTATAGTTGAAGTTGGTGAAGCCCAGCGCGGCGTTGAAGGTCAGTTCGCGGATCGGCCGGAACGTCGTTTCAAGTTCGAAGCCCTTGGCGCGCGCATCGCCCGCGTTGAGCACGACCTGGGTGAGGTTCTGGTTGGTGCTGCCGATATTGGCGCCCGACGTCGTCAGCTGCAGGCCGGTATATTTCACCGTGTAGAGCGACAGGTTGGTGCGCAGCTTGCGATCGAACCAGTCGGCCTTGATGCCGCCTTCCCACGACTTCGCGGTTTCCGGATCGAAGGTGAAGCCCGCGAACGAGCCACCCGAGATGAAGCCGGTGACATACTTGCCGTAGATCAGGACGTCAGAGTTCACCTTGTAGTTATAGCCAAGGTTGTAGGTGAACTTGCCCTTCGAATAATCGACGACGAACGAGTTGGTCGCGGTGGGCGCGGCCGCCGAGACGATCGTGTTGTCGATACCGGTCTTCTTGTCGTGCGTGTAACGGCCGCCGGCGACGAGATCGAGGCCCTCGAGGACGTGGAATTCGGCCTGGCCGAACGCCGCCTTCGACACGACCTTCACGCGGCCGTCGATCGCCCCGAAGCCGTTGGCGCGGGGGCCGGGGACCGCGAAGCCCGGATAGATCTGGAACGACGCCGAACGCGCCTTGCCGAGCGGGCTCGCGCCGTCACCCGTCGAGCCGCGGCCCGAACGCTGTTGGAAATACAGGCCGCCGGCCGTGACCGTGACGAAATCCGAATTATAGTTGAACTGGAGTTCGTCCGACCACTGGCGATCGAGACCCGAGGTCAGCGTCGGCTGCAGGAGCAAAGGCGCGCCGATATTCGCGTTCAGCAACGCCGCGCCGCCGGCGAGGAGGCCATAGGCCGTCGCGAACGGACCCATAGCCGCCGTGCCCGGATTGACCAGGCCGCCATTGCCGTCGATCAGCGTCAGCGGCGACTGGAACTTCGACCGGCGATAGGCCGCGATATTCTTGAACGACAGATCGTCGGTGATGTCGCCAGAGATGGTCAGGCTGTGGCCCTGATTCTTGATGCGGCTGTTCACGACGCCGGCATTGTTGACCGCGTCGGGGCGCGTCTTCGAAAGCTGGGTCAGGTTCGCGCGATTGGCGGCGGGCTGCGCCGCATAAAGCTGGCGAAGCAGCGGCGACATGTAGATGACGCCCTGGCCCGGAGCCGAGAAGGTGCTGTCGGTCCAGTCGAACTTGTAGATCGCGCGGATCGCCGGGCCATCGTAGAGCAGGTTGGCGCTGGCCGCTTCGGTGTTGAAGCCACCCAGATCCTTGGGCGACTTGCGGATGCCGGCGCCGACGCGGCTGAAGTCCCACGTCGTGCCGCCGCCCAGATTCTTGATGTCGCCGCGGCGTTCGGTGTGGACGTAGTTGAACGACGCGCTGAAATCGCCGTACTTCGCCGTATCGAGGTGCGCGAGCACGCGGAACTGATCGTAATTGCCGTAGCTGACCGTGCCGCGAACGCCGAACTCACCCTTCGGATCGCCCGTGGTGATGCTGACGGCGCCGCCGGTCGAGTTGCGGCCGAACAGGGTGCCCTGGGGACCACGCAGCACTTCGATCCGCTGGATATCGCCCAGTTCGAAAATCGAGCCCTGCGCGTTGGCGAGGAAGACGCCGTCGACATAGAGACCGATGCCGCGATCGACGCCGATCGACGAACCGATCGTCACTTCGCCGCGCATCGAGTAGGTCGGCAGGCCGCCGCCGCCGACGATCTGGCGCACGGTGAGGTTCGGCGAGATCGAGTCAAGATCGCGAACGCTGACGATGCGGTTGGATTCGAGCGAGGCGGTGGTGACAGCCGAGATGGCGACCGGCACGTCCTGCAGGCGCTGTTCGCGCTTCTGGGCAGTAACGACGATGTCCTGGACCCCACCGATCTCGGTGTCTTGCGGCGCAGCTTCCTGCGGCGCGGTTTCCTGCGACCATGCCGGACCGGCGATCAGCAGAGCCAGTGCTGTGGCAGCAGAGCCGCACGCCAGCTTACGAAGATTGGATTTCACGAAACACCCTCCCGTCAAAGAATGACAGGATTTCCCAGGCGGATCGGGGTGCGCATTGTCAATGCGACCGATTGCAAGTCCATAATGGCGGAAATGCGCGAATAGTCCGCAGACGGCCGGATTGACCTGCGGCATGGGGCGCCGGCTCGCACAGCGAGCCGAATGGTGAATTTGCTTCGCGCCCCTACTGTTGCATCAAGGCAACAGCGGAACCGAAACGGAGCGTTTGGTTCAGCTCACCTTGGGCTTGATCTCCTCCATCACCCATTGGGCATGGTCCATATAGGCTTCGACGCTCTTGGCCTCGAGCGCGGGAACCGCGGTGTAGGTGACACCCAGTTCGCCAAGCTGACCGATGCGATCGACATAATATTGCACGCTGCGCTGGACGTGCATTTCGGGATTGTCCTGCACGACATGGCCTTCGCCGATCGCGGAGGTGACGAGGCTGTAGGACACGTCGAACGGGCCGCCCTTATAATCGGACTGCGACTTGATGAAGTCGATCCGCGCGGGGATGTCGGCTTCCTTGGTCAGGAACGGGATCCAGCCGCTGGCATAGCGCGCCGCGCGCTTGAGCGGGCCGTCGGCATCGCCGCCCATCCAGATCGGCAGATGCGGCTTCTGCACCGGCTTGGGTTCGAACGCCGCATCCTTGAACGAGACATATTGGCCTTCGAAGCATGGATTGTCGCTGGTCCACAGTTCGACCATTGCCGCCAGATATTCGTCGCTCATCTTGCCGCGTTCGTGGAAGGGGACGCGCAGCAGATCGAACTCCTCCTTCAGCCAGCCGACGCCGAAGGTGCAGGTGACGCGCCCACCGCTCATGAAATCGATCGTCGACAGCGCCTTGGCCAACAGCACCGGATTGTGGAGCGGCAGGATGGTGAGGCAGCTGTTGACGCGGATGCGATCGGTCGCGCCGGCCAGATAGGCCATGCCCGCCGCGCTATCGAAATAATGCGCGCCGGACAGCTCGATATGTTCGGTCGGCACCAGGAAATGTTCGGGCACCGCCACCATGTCGAAGCCCAGCGCATCGGCGCGCTTGATCATCGCGGTCTGCGCGGCGCCGTCGACGCTGCGTTCCCAGTCGTTGCCGAGCGCCTTGAGCTGAACCGTGTTGGGCAGAGCGAAACTGAACTTCATGCCGGCCTCTCCGTGGGCTTTGTTATCGGAGCAGCTAAACACACTATTGCGACGGGCGCGAAGCACCCGCCTCCGGTCACTCGTAAAATGCGACAGAGTGTAAAGGACAAGGCGGCGCCCCGTATGGGACGCCGCCTGTCAGATCGCCGTGGTTATTCGGCCGCCTGCGCGAAGGCTTCGTGCGTTTCGTGGCCGGCGATGCGGCCCGGATAGGCACCGGTGAAGCTGCCGCCGTCGAAGACGGGTTCGCCATGCACCAGCGTCATGCGCATCGGCGCGGCGTCGCGGGTGTAGCGATAGGCGCGACCGCCCGAACCATCGGGAACGTCGAACTCCTTGATCATCGGACGACGCTCGATCTCGTCGATGTTCCAGATCGCGATGTCGGCGGTCTTGCCCTCCGCGATATGGCCGCGATCGCGGAAGCCGAAGAAGTTGGCGAGCTTGCCGGTCAGATTATAGACCGCCATTTCGATCGTCAGGTGATTGTTGTCGCGGGCATAGCTGTTGATCAGATCGATATGATCGCCAATGCCGCACAGCATCTGCGCATGCGCGCCCGAGTCCGAGATGTTGCCGAGCGCATTCTCGTCCTTGAACAGATCGATGATCTGCTGCTGCGAATTGATCTCCATGCCGTAGCCCAGCGTCGATCCGATGCCGTTCTCGATCACCCAATCGGCCAGCGCGTCCGACGGATGGACATTGTCGCCGCGCAGATCGAGCACGTCCTTGAACGTGACGTTCGAACCATAGGGCCCGACGCGATACTGGCTGTCGCGCATGATGACCGTCTCCGGCTTGCGCCACATCGCCTGCGGATACATCTCCTCCCACGAAGCGCGGGCGCGCTCGCGCCATTCCTCGTTCTGGAGCAGTTCCAGCTTCTTGGTCGCGTTGGTTTCGCGCGCGACCTCGACCCAGGCGAGAATGTTGTTCTGCGCGAAGGTGAGCGGCGAATTGAAGTTGATCATCGTCGCCGGGGCGACATGGGTGAAGCCGGTGTAGAGCGGCCAGCCTTCCTTCTTGTAACGCTCATGCTCGTCGATCAGCGGGGCGATGCCGCGCGACAGCTGATATTTCAGGAAGGGGACGCCGGCCCACTGGGTGCGGAACTTGCGATCCTTCAGCATCGGCACCAGCCGCTCCATGTCGGCGACGCCGGTGAAGCGCTGGAAGGTGGAGATGATGATCTCGACGGTCTTGTCGGGATATTCGTCCATCACGTCGAATAGCGCGTTGAACTCGCGATCGTCGGCCAGGAGCGAGGGGACGGGGTTGCCGTCGCCGTCATAGTCCATCGTGTTCGACGAGAAGCCGCAGGCGCCGGCGTCGAGCGCCTCGCGCAGCATGTCCTGCATCGTCTTGATTTCTTCGTCGGTCGCGACGCGCTTGGTTGCGTCCATGCCCATCGCCGCGAGGCGGATCGGCTGGTGGCCGGCGAAGAATTCGAAGTTCAGCGGCACCTTCAGGTGGCGCTGCATCGAATCGCGATATTCGCCCCACGTCTTCCAGTCCCAGGGGAGCTGTTCGTGGAACGGCTGCAGGGGGATGTCTTCGAAGAAGGAGAAGATGCCGATCATGGCGTCCTTGGCTTCCTTCGTATCGGGCACCGGGGCCGCGCCGAAGCCACAATTGGCGTTGATCGAGGTGGTGATGCCATAGCCCGGCAGCGGGAACATGTTGGGCATCCACCACATCGGCGCATCATAATGGTTGTGCGTTTCGATGAAGCCGGGGGTCACGTAGCAGCCGGTGGCATCCACCACGCGCTCGACGCCCTCGCGCTGAAGATTTTCGCCGACCTTGACGATCTTGCCGCCCGAAACGCGGACGTCGGCCTTGAACGGCGGATTGTTCTGACCGTCGATCACGGTCCCGCCCTTGATAAGGATATTGTAGCTCATGGCAGCCTCTCCACCTGGCTTGCCGGGCTCCCACCCGGCAAGGATGACAATGGGTTAGAAACGGTCCTCTGATTCTTTTATGCCGTCCGATTATCGAATATCGGAGACTTCTCCGTTTCAGTCAACTATGGGAATCCCATGACTGTCGCTGTTCCCTTACGTTCCGACGCACAGGCCAATCGCGAACGCATTCTCGAAGTCGCGCGCGACGCGCTGGCCGCCGATCCGGCGACGTCGCTCAATGCGATCGCGAAGCTGGCGGCGGTGGGACCGGGCACGCTCTACCGCCATTTCCCGACGCGCGAGGCGCTGGTGGTCGCGGTCTATCGCGCCGATCTGCAGGGCGTGGTCGATCTGGCGCGCGAGCTGACCGAGCAATTGCCGCCGATCGAAGCGTTGCGCGCATGGTGTCGTCGCGTCGTCGAACTGGCGCGGCGGCAGACGGGGTTCTCCCAACTGCTCACGGCGGCGCTGACCGAGCAGCAGCGGATGGAGGCGCATCTGCCCGTCCACCTCGCGATCGCGCACCTCACCAATGCCTGTATCGCCGCCGGCATGATTTCGACGGAGATCGAGCCGATCGATGTCCAGCTCGCGCTCGCCTTCACCTGGAACATCCGCACCGAAGAGGGCGAACGCCGCGCGTTCAAGTCGATCGATATCCTGATCCTGGGCCTGACCAACTACTGATCAGGTGGTGTGGGCCTTCAGGAAGCGGTCGACGGTCGCCGCCACATAGGCGTCGAGTTCGGCGCTGCGCGGCGGCGCGCCGATGTTCAGGATGACGCGCAGGTGCAGGTCGCCCCGCAGCATCCCCATGAAGTGTTCGGACGACAGCGCCGGATCTTCGACCAGCAGCAGCTTCGCCGCATGCGCGCCGGAAAGGTAACGCTCGATCATGTCGGTCGAGGCCTTGATGCCCGCGCCGTAGAAGATCGGCCCGAGCTGCGGGAAGCTTTTGCTCGCCTCCACCATCAGCCGGAAGAACGCCTTGCCCTCTTCGGAGAAGAGATAAGCGAGGAACTCGACCCCGAAGCGCTGGAGGAAGCGGCGCGGTTCGGTCTCGGTGCCGACGGCGTTGGCCAGCATCGCTTCGAACGCGTCGGAGCCGAGCTTGCACACCGCCTCGAACAGCACCTCCTTGGTCGGGAAATGCGAATAGAGGGTCGATTTGGAAACGGCGGCACGCGCCTGGATCATGTCGGTGGTGGCGCCGCTATAGCCATGTTCGAGGAACAGCTCGCGCGCGGCCTGCAGGATCGTATCGGCCTTGGCGCGCTTGCGCAGTTCGGCGCGTCCGATCGTTGGAATTTCCTCGCTCACCCGCGCTGCATTGGTTCGTGCCATCGGCCCCTCATGCCCGCTTGAGCGCATCGAGGCCAGCCAGAAACAGGTCGATCTTGCGATCGATCTCGGCATCGTCGGGCACGCCTTCGGCATAGCCGACCAGCAGGTGGAACGATGCCATGCCCACCATCAGGTCGATGAAATATTTGGCGGCGGCATCGTGGTCGATCGCGCCGATCAGATGGTGGCTCTCCATCGAGCGCAGCAGATCGGCCAGGCTGTCCTGCAACTGGGCGACATTGGGCGCGACCACGCTTTGCGGCAGATCGGGGAAGCGCTTCATATCCGCGACCATCATCTGTTCGATCGCGATGGTTTCGGGCGACAGGCAGATCGACAGCAGCCGGCGGGTGGCGGCGCGCAGCACGTCGCGCGGATCGTGGCGTTTGCCGATCGCGTCGAGCGCGTAGATCTCCGTCGGCGATCCCATCCGCGTGCGTTCCTGCACGATCACGCGGAACAAGGCGGCCTTGTCGCCATAATGATGATAGAGCGTGCGCGTCGCGACACCCGCCTCGCGCGCAATCCCTTCCAGCGTGGTCGCGGCGAAACCCTGTTCGATGAACATGGCCTCGGCCACCTCGACGATGCGCGCCTTGCGCCGTTCGAGATCGGCCTTGGTGGGGCGCCCGGCGCGATTGGCCGGCCGCGCGAACGCGACATTGCTGGTCATCGCCTTGTCATTCGCGAAGTCGGCAGGCGGCGCAAGTCCCGAAGGAAACGAAATGACATGATTGCATTTCATTTTTCCTGATGTAGTTTCAGTTATCGAAACCGCGGAGACGGCGATGTTGGTGGAGGAGGAGCGCCCGCGGGCGGACGCTGCCGAGCGGCAGATCGCCCGCTGGATCGAGGCGAATGTCGGCGGACGGGTGGTCCGCACCGTGCGGCAGGGGCGCTGGCGCCCGGCCTGGCATGTCGATGTCGAACGCGATGGCCGCACCCTGGCGCTCTATGTGCGCGGTGAGCGGGTCGAGAATTTCCTGCCTTATTCGCTCGAACGCGAATGCGCCGTGTGGCGCCTGCTCGAAGCGGGCGGGCTTCGGGTGCCGCATGTCCACGGGCTGATCGAGGAATTGCCCGGCATCGTGATGGACCGGGTGGCGGGGCGATCGAACCTTGCGACCGCCGACAGCGCGCAGGATGTGGAGGCGGTGCGCCGACAACTCGCCGCGCAGATTGTGCAGATGCACCGGCTGGATATCGCGCCGTTCGTGGCGGCCGGGCTGCGGCTGCCCGACAGTCCCCGCGCGCTGACCCTGTCGCAGTTCGACGATATCCATGCGCGCTACAAGACCGAGCGGCGGCGCGCCGATCCGCTGGTCGCCTTCGCCGCGCGCTGGGTTGAGCGCAATGCGCCGCCTTCGGCGCGACCCGCCTGCTATACCGCCTGCGATGCAGGCCAGTTCCTGTTCGATGGCGCGGAGCTGACCGCGCTGATGGATTTCGAGCTGAGCGTGATCGGCGATCCGATGATGGACCTCGCCGCGCTGCGCATCCGCGGGCAGTGGGAGGATCTGGGCGACATTCCCAGCTTCTATGCGCTCTACGAAGCGGCGGGCGGCTGGCCGGTCGATCTGCCTGCGATCCGTTTCCACACCGCGGCCTTCGCGCTGGCGGGGACGATGGCGTCGTGCCTGTGCATGGATCAGTTTCTGGCCGCGCCCCAGCCCGATGCCGATTATGTCGAATATCTCGTCTGGATCGTCTGGGAGGCGAAGCAGGCGCTGGAAGCGATCGCCGAGTGCATCGGCGTGGCGCTGGACCCGCCCGCGCCGCCGCCCGAGCGCCACGGCTGGGCCGACGCGCCGATCTTCGCGATGGCCAGCATGGTCGGCGAACTGCCCGAAGCCGATCCGGTCGCCGCCTATCGCAAGAATGTCCAGCGATCGCTGACCGCTTATCTGGAACGGATCGCGCTCTACGGGCCGAAGCTGGAGGCCGACTATCTGGCCGATGTGGCGCGGATGGTCGGGGAGGCACCCGCCGATGTCGCGGAGGCCGATCGGCTGCTCGAAGCCTTTGTCGAGGCCGCCGGGCCGGAGGCGGACGAGGCGCTGCTGCGGCTGCTCCACGCCAATGTCTGCCGCCGGGCTTTCCTGCTCGCGGTGCCGGGATCGCTCTACCTCAACGGCCTCGTGCGGCCGTTATTGCCAGTTTGAATTGTGTAGCCCGTAAAAGAGTCATATGAATTGCTGCGAACAGCGGACCGGGAACAACCGGCCGCGACAGGAAGGGGAAATGCCATGAATCGCAAGACGATCCGTCATGCCTTGTCTTTGACTGCGCTCGCCTGCGGGATGCTCGCCATTCCCGCTTTCGCGCAGGAAGCGGCGCCCGCCGCGGCCGATGCGGGGGCGAGCGACGGCGACATCATCGTGACCGCGCAGCGCCGCAACGAGAAACTGAGCGATGTGCCGATCGCGATCGTCGCGCAGACCAGCGAGCAACTCGAACGATCGGGCATCATCTCGGTCAAGGATCTCGCGACCGTCACGCCGGGCCTCAAGATGGGCGGCAACGGCCCCAATTCGCAGCCGGCGATCCGCGGCGTCTCCTCGGGCCAGACCGATCCGGGCAATGACGCGAACGTCGCCACCTATGTCGACGGCGTCTATCAATCGAGCCAGACCGCGAACAACGCCGCCGACCTGGCCGATGTCGAGCGGATCGAAGTGCTGAAAGGTCCGCAGGGCACCTTGTTCGGCCGCAACGCGACCGGCGGCGCGATCCGCATCGTCACCAAGAAGCCGTCTTACACGCCCACCGGATCGATCGAGGCGAGCTACGGCAATCTCGATGAGGTGCTGGTGAAGGGCTATATCTCGGCCCCGATCGTGGCGGACAAGGTGGCGTTCAGCCTGTCGGGCGTGTTCAACGACAGTGACGGCTATGCCCGCGACATCGTCCGCAACACCAAGGCGACCGGCATCAACAGCAAGACGGTGCGCGCCAAGCTGCTGATCGAGCCGGTCGAGACGCTGAGCATCGAACTGTTCGGCACCTACGGCAAGCGCAAGGACGGCAATTCGGCCGCCTATACCGCGCTCAAGGGCAATTCGGCCGCGAACCTGACGCCGGGGCTGAACCCGGTCGTGCCGTTCCGCGCCAACACCTACACCTATTCGCTGAACCGCGATGGGCCGTTCTTCAAGGCGGATACCTGGTCGATCGGGGGCACGATCGCCCTGGAGACGGAGGTGGGCACGCTCACCTCGATCACCGCCTACAACAACGCCTATTCGGACTATAATACCGAGGGCGATTTTTCGAACCTCGACCTCGTCTATTACCGGCTCCAGCAGAACCAGAAGGATTTCTCGCAGGAGCTGACCTTCTCGACCGAGAAGATGGGCGATCTGCAGGCGGTCGCTGGCGTCTTCTATTATGACAGCATCGGCAAATATGATCCGCTGGAAGCCACTTTCGGTCCCTCCACGCCGACCAATCCGGCAACCTATATCTGGTCGCAGCAGAAGACGAAGGCCTATGCCGCCTTCGGCGAACTCAACTGGACGCCGACCGACCAGCTGAGCGTGATCGTCGGCGCGCGCTACAATTCGGAAACCCGTCGCGCGAGCGGCAATTTCAGCTTCGGCGTGAAGCAGAAGCCCGCCTTCTTCCCGATCGGCGCGGGCAAGGTGAAATATGACAGCTTCACCCCGCGCATCTCGGTCCGCTACGATCTCGACAGCGGCGACAATATCTACGCCACCTATTCGAAGGGTTTCAAATCGGGCGGCTACAACATCTCGGCGTTCCAGCCGACGCCGTTCAAGCCCGAGAAGATCGACGCGTTCGAAGTCGGCCTGAAAACCAACACCAGCCGGATCATCTCGGCCAACCTGTCGGCCTTCTACTACAAGTATAAGGATCTGCAGGTGCTGGCGATCGTCAACGGCTTCAACGTGACGGCCAATGCCGCGACATCGAAGATCTGGGGCGCCGATGCCGAGATTACCGGCCACTGGACCCCGCAGTTCACGACCACCGGCAGCATCGCCTATCTGGATGCCAAGTACGACAAATATCCGGGCGCGGTGTTCAACGCGCAGTTCCCCGGATGCCGTTGCGGCAGCGTGACGACCACCGGCGATCTGAGCGACGGGCGCATGCCCTTCTCGCCCAAGCTGACCGCGGGCCTGACCGCCAACTGGCGAGAAACCTATGATTTCGGCACGGTCGAGCTGACCGGCACCGGATATTATACCAGCAAGTTCTTCTGGGATAATGCCGCCCGGATCGAGCAGAAGGCCTATGCGACTTTGGGCGCGCGCGCGGCGTTCACGCCGGCGAACAGCGGCTTCACCGTCTATGCCTATGGCCGCAACCTGACCAACGCGACCTATCTGCGCACCGTCTTCGCGCTGAACACCGGCGACGGCGGCAGCTTCGCCCCGCCGCGCACCTACGGCGTGGGTGCGAAGTTCGCGTTCTGACGATGGCGGCGGCGGGCGGGAGACGATCCCGCCCGCCGGCCCTTTCGGGGCCACCTGTGGTCCCTTGCAAGTGCCCGTCCTCTGAAGCCTTGCGCGCTTTCCAACCATCGGCACTGTGCCGCCAAAAGAGGGCCGGAAGAGGGGAGGCCGATGGACGGAAAATGGCGCTTTCGGGCGACCTGGGTGCTGCTGGCGCTCTGGCTGGTCGCCTTTGCCGCCGCGCAGCTGGGCGTGGGGCCGGCCGCGGCGGGCGTCCAGACGCTCGTGCTGATCGGCTGGGTCGCGGTCCACGCCTCGCTCGCTTATGGCTGGAAGGGGTTCGGCGCCTTCTTCGTCATCAGCCTCGCCGTCGCCTTCGCGATGGAGGCGAGCAGCATTCACACCGGTTTCCCGTTCGGTTTCTACAGCCATAGCGATTTCATGGGACCGAAGCTGCTCGGCGTGCCGCCACCGGTGGCGCTCGGTTATGTATTCCTCGGCTATTTGGCCTGGTCGCTCGGCAAGCTGATCATGCGCGATCGGCCGACCGGCCTTGCGCCGCTCTACGTCGTCACGACCCCGATCGCGGCGACCTTCATCCTCGCCGGATATGATCTGGCCTATGATCCGATCGGGTCGACCGTGCTGGGCCATTGGGCGTTTCGCTATCCCAGCGGCTATTTCGGCGTGCCGCTGACCAACTTTGTCGGCTGGCTGCTGACGGGCTGGGTGCTGCTGCAGATTTTCGCGCTGGTCGAGCGCCGCTTCACCGCCGCAGCCCCCGCCTTCACGCGCGGTTTCTGGCTGCAGCCCTGCCTCATTTGGGGTGTGAGCGCGCTGCAATATCCGCTGATGTTTGCGCGTGCGCCCGGTGGCCTCGCCAGCGTCGGCGGACGCAGCTTCGTCATCGCCGACGTCTATGAATCGGCGGTGATCGTGTCGCTGCTGACGATGCTGTTCGCTGCCCTCGCCGCCGCCGGGCGGCTCGCCGCGATCGATATAAAGGAGAGACTATCATGACCGCCAATGTCCGCCACCCCGATCGCTTCTTCATCGACGGCGAATGGGTCGCCCCGTCGAGCGACCGCACGCTGACCGTCATTTCGGCGCATACCGGCGACGCCTTCGCCAAGTTCGCGGAGGCGCAGGCCGCCGATGTCGAGCGCGCCGTTTCGGCCGCGCGCAACGCCTTCGACAACGGCCCCTGGGCGCGCATGAGCCACAAGGAGCGCGCCGGCTATCTGCTGGCGATGGCGGCCGAGTTCGAAAAGCGCGGCGACGAGCTGGCTGATGCACAGTCGAACGAAATGGGCATCGTCCGCACGATGGCGGGCTGGGCCGGCGTCGGCGCGTCCGGCACGCTCAAGGAATATGCGGCGATGGCGGAGACCTATCCGTTCGTCGAGAAGCATAGCCCGCGCGGCGGCGGCACCGGCTATGTGGTCTATGAGGCTGTCGGCGTGGTCGGCGCGATCATTCCGTGGAACTCGCCGACGTCGCTGACGATGATCAAGGTGGCACCGGCGCTGCTGGCAGGCTGCACGATGGTCGTGAAGATGTCGCCCGAGGCGCCCTTTGCCGGTTGGGTGCTGGCCGAGATTTGCGAAAAGGTCGGCCTGCCCAAGGGCGTGATCAACGTGATCGTCGCCGATCGCGAAGTTTCCGAACTGCTCGTCCGCCATCCCCAGGTCGACAAGGTCAGCTTCACCGGCTCCAGCGTCGCGGGGAAGAAGATCGCGTCGATCTGCGGCGAACGCATCGCGCGCTGCACGCTCGAACTGGGCGGCAAGTCGGCCGCCGTGCTGCTCGACGATTATGATGTCGGGGCCGCCGCGCAGAACCTGGCCGGATCGCTGATGTTCATGAACGGGCAGGTGTGCGCCGCACTGACCCGCGTCGTCGTGCCCCGCGCGCGCCAGCATGCCTTTGCCGAGGCGGTGGCGGCGACCTTCAAGCATATCAAGGTCGGCGATCCGTTCGATCAGGCGACCAAGCTCGGTCCGCTCGCGACCGAGCGGCAGCGCGACCGCGTCGAAGGCTATATTGCCAAGGGCCGCGCCGAGGGCGCGACGCTCGTCGGTGGCGGCGAGCGCCCGTCGGAGCTGCAGCGCGGCTGGTTTGTCTCGCCGACCGTCTTCGCCGATGTCGATCCCAACGCGACGATCGCGCAGGAGGAAATCTTCGGTCCCGTGCTGAGCGTGATCCCGTCGGACAGCGAGGAGCAGGCGATTGCCATCGCCAACAACTCCGCCTTCGGCCTCAACAGCGCGGTCTTCACCAACGATGTCGACGCCGCCTATCGCGTCGGGCGCCAGCTGCGCGCGGGCACCGTCGGCCATAACGGCTTCAAGATCGACATGTCGCTGGGCTTCGGCGGCTACAAGCAGTCGGGCATCGGCCGCGAAGGCGGGCACCAGGGGCTGCGCGCTTACCTCGAATCCAAGACGATGCTGATGGCCGGCGACGTGGCAGAGTTGGCCTAAGCTTTCCAGAGGGCGAGGGCGTCGAGAGCTTCGGCGCCCTCGCCCGAAATCCCCAGCGGGTTGATTTCCAGCAGGCTGAGATCGGGGCCGAGCGCGAGCGCGGCGGCGGCGATCCGTTCGATCGCCTGCGACGCGGCAGCAAGGTCGACCGGCGGGCGGCCGCGCGCGCCGGTGAGGAGCGGAGCACCGCGCAGGGAGCGCAACGCGGCCTCGATCCGGCGCGCATCGGCGGGGAGGGGGAGGAGGCGGACATCGTCCATCACCTCGACCCAGATGCCACCGAGGCCGAGCGTCAGCACCGGACCCCAGCTGGGATCGTGCGAGATGGCGACGAGCAGTTCGGCGTCGAGTTTGCGCATCGGCGAGACGGCGATTCCCTCGATCCCTTCCTGATCGATCGCGGAGAGCGCGGCGAAGGCTTCGTGTATCGCGTCGGCGTCGGCGAGGTTCAGGCGCACGCCGCCCACCTCGGTCTTATGCTGGAGATCGGGCGCGACAAGCTTGAGCGCCACCGGATAGCCGAAGCCCTCCGCCACACGGACGGCCGCCTCGGCATCTTCGACGATCGTGCCGGGCACCACCGGCGCACCGAGTTCGCCAAGTCGATCGAGCAAAGCGCGATCGTGACGGGGGCGATCGGTGCCGTCTCCGATGTCGGCGAACAGCGAAACGGGGCGATCCTCCAGAACGCGGCCGCTCCACGGTGCGAGTTGCGCGAGCGCGGTCACGGCTGGCTTGAGGCCCGCAATCGCGCCGGGGATGCCCGCGTCGCGCAAGGCGTCATGGCCGTAATCGGTCATCGGTTCGGCAACGAGCGCGACCAGAGGCGGGGTCGCGGGATAGGCGGCGTATCCGCGCGCGATCGATTCCAGCGATGTCTTGATCCAGCCCTCGGTCGGGCCGATCGGCGGATCCCACAGGCACAGGGTCAGCCCGATCGTCTCGTCGGCTGCAATGGCAGTCAGGCAGCGTTCCCACAACAGGGGATCGGCGAGCGCCGCGCCGGTCAGGTCGAGCGGGTTGTGGGTCTGGCCGAAGGCGCTGACGGTTGCCTCCAGCGCGGCCTGCACGTCGGGGGAGAAGGGCGGGAAGGCGACGCCCGCTGCGCCCGCCAGATCGGACAGGATTTCGCCCGATCCGCCGGAGACGGTGAGCGCCGCGACGCCGGGTTTGGCGACCGGGCCGACCTGCCCCAGCAGAGCGGCGGTCGCGATCAGATCCTCGTAGCTATAGACGCGCGACAGGCCGAGTTCGGCGGCGACTGCATCGAACACCCGATCGTCCCCCAGCAATGCGCCGGTATGCGCGGCGGCGAGGCGGGCGGTCGCTTCGGATGCGCCGGCCTTCAGGACGACGATCGGCTTCCTTGCCTTGAGCGCGCGTTCGGCGGCGGCGGCGAAGCGGCGGGGATCGTAGATCGCCTCCAGGAACACCGCGATCGAGGTGGTGTCGGGATCATCGACCAGGAAATCGACGACGTCGGCGATCGTGATCCCGGCCTCGTTTCCGGTCAGGATCATGTGCGAGACGCCCACGCCCTGCAGCATCGCGACCTTGGTCAGATAGCCGCCGACCGATCCGGAGACCGATGCGATGCCCAGCCCGCCGGTGCGCACCGGGCGGCCGAGCACGCACATTGGCACGCGATCGACATAGTTGATGAAGCCAAGCCCATTGGGGCCGAGCAACGCGACCTGATGCTCGCGCGCCACCGCCGCCAGCCGATCCTGCAGCGCGCGCCCCTCCGCGCCCGCCTCGGCAAAGCCCGAACTGACCACGACGAAGCCGGTCACGCCCGCCGCCGCTGCTTCGGCCACCGTGTCGATTACCGCGCTTTGCGGCACGCAGACGAAGGCGGCGTCGACCGGGCCTTCGAGGTCTGCGATGCTGCGCAGGACCGGACGGTCGCCGATCGGCTCGCCCTTGGGGTTCACGAGCTGGACGTGACCGGTGAAGCCGAGCCGATCGAGATTGGCGATGACGGGTGCGGAGAATTGGTTGCGCGCCGATGCGCCCAGCACCGCGACCCGCTTCGCGCGGAGCATCTTAGCGAAATTGGCGCGGATGCGCGCGTCAGCGTCCACGCTGGTCAAGGGCGGCTCCGGCCTGTTTGGGGTGGGCATAAGGATGCGCGGTCTGCGTCTCTGGCGCAGGCAGATCGGCGATGCGGGCAAGGTGATCGCGGGTCAGCGCGATCAGCCGGTCCTCGGCGGCATAATCGAAGGCGTCATACATGCGCTGCTCGATCGATCCGCCGCGCTCCAGCGGGTTGTCGGCATAATATCGCACCGTCCGCCGCACCGCTTCGACCGTCGGCACGACGTCGCGATAGCCCAGCCGCTCGCGGATCAGCGCGATGTCCATCAGCTTGGGCGCGCTCGGCGCATTGAGCGCGATGGCGCGGGTGGTCGGCGTGTCGGGCACCGAGACGAGATCGATCGACACACCGAGTTCGGCGGCCGCCACCTCGATCAACTGGCGCTGATCCAGTTGCACCTCATCGCCGCAGTTGAAGGCCATGCCGGCCGCCGCCTCGGGCCGCTCGATCGCCAGCATGATCGCGTGGGCAAGGTTTTCGGCATAGCCATGCATCATCAGGCTCAGCCCGCCGTCGAGCACGACGATCTCACGCCGCCTGTCGAGCACGCGCCGCACGATCGACCATTCGCGCGGCACCAACTGGCGCGGGCCATAGACGTAAGGGTAGCGGAAGATGGTGGCGCCGGGATGCAGCCGGAATACGGTGTCCTCGGCGGCGGTCACGAGCGCGGCGAAGCGATGTTCGGCCGGATCGCGGATCAGTGCGAAGCTTTCGGGGGTCGGCAACGGCAGGCCGGCGGGGAAATTGACCTTGGGGTCGTAAAAGCCGCGATAGGCGACGAAGCCGCCCACCCCGATGAACCGCCCTGCACGCCCTGCCAGCGCCTCGGCCACCACCGCGAGCCGGCCATAGCTGGCGATGACGAGGTCGAAGGTCCGATCGCCGATCGCCTGGCTGAGCGGCTCCAGAAAGTGTGGATCGCCAGTGATCCGTTCGACATCGTCGGGCGCCTCGACCGGATGGACCCCGCGATTGAGGACCGCGACCTGATAGCCCCGCGCGCGCAGCCCCTCGACGATGAACGGGCCGGTCGGCCCGGCTCCGCCGACGACGAGTGCCTTCACAGGCCCAATGCCCAATGCGCGATCCGATCGAACAGGTGTGTGCGGCTGGGATAGACGAAATGGTTGTGCCGGGTTTCGGGTAGTTCGATCAGCGTGATGTCGCGCGCCTTTGGAAAATGCCGGATCGCCTCGCGCGGCTCGCCGTGCAGATCCTTGTCGCCTAGGCCGATCAGCAGCGGCACGCCGATCGTGTCGGCTTCGGGCTTGAAGGTGTAGGGCAGGACGGTCGCATAGGCCGACGTCGCGAGCAGCCGATCATTAGCCTGCGTCAGCATCGCCCCGCGCGGCCCGCCCATATGCTCGATCGTGAGGTAGGGCGTCTTGAAGCGGCCCGCCGCGAACTCGGCGAAGCGGGCGCGGGCCTCCTCGATCGGCAGGTCGGCCTCGGCGGGCATCGTGAGCCGCGCGAGCGGCGCGACCCCGAAACCGAGGAGCGCCAGCCCCGCATGCGGCGACGCATGCGCCTGGATCGCCACGTTGAGTCCCGCGCCGAAGCTGTGGCCGACGCCCACGGTGCGCAGCCCGGTCTGCGCCTGCAGCGCGCGGGTCGCATGCGCCAGCGCCTGCGCGTGGAGATCGGGGGTCAGCAGGAAGGGATCGGCAGGCTCGTCGCTGTCGCCGATGCCAAGGAAGTCGAGCGTCGCGACCGCGAAGCCCTTTGCCAGCATCGCCCGGACGAAACTCGCCTCATCCTCGCCCGGCGGGGTCGGCAGGTCGAAATAGTGCCGGTTCATCCCGCCGCCGGCGATGCAGACCATCAGTAGGGTTGGCGTGCCTTCGGGCAGGAAGAGTTCGCCCCGGATCGTCGCGGGCTCGCCCAATGTCGCCGCCACATCCGGCCCCGTATCGAACGCAAGCGCCTGGCGTTGAGCCATGATCGCCGAACCTCCCCGTTATAACGCATTTTACCCGTTTGTTGCGGGCGCGCGGGCGGCTGTCAATCGGTGCGGAACGCTATCCGACAGCGCGGAGGTGGGTGGTGCGGTCGGCGGGGGGAATGACGCATTCTTCGGCGCCGGCGACGACCGCGCAGCCGCGCCCGGCGGCCTTGGCGCGATAGAGGGCGGCATCGGCGCGGGCCATCAGCGCGCTGCGGTTCTCGCCCGCAATCAGGCGAGCCGCGCCGATCGTGGCGCCGGTGTGGATCGATCCGCCCGCGTCGCGCATGCGGTGGTGCAGATTGCCCAGCAGCCGGGCGAGCAGATGATCGAGATTGTCCAGCGCCTCGGGCGCGGTCAGCACCATCACGAACTCGTCACCGCCCAGCCGCGCCGCGAAGCTGCCGGCCAGATAGGGCGCCTGCAACCGCGATGCCATCAGCCGCAGCAGATCATCGCCCGCCGCATGGCCGCAGCGATCGTTGACCGTCTTGAAATTGTCGAGGTCGATCAGGAGCAGCGCCAGCGGCCCGTCATGGCCGATCTGATCGTCGATATAGGTGTTGAAGGCCGATCGGCTGGCGAGCCGGGTCAGCTCGTCCGTGTTCGCCAATTGGCGAAGCTGCTGCTCCATCATCCAGCGTTCGGTCACGTCCTGGATCACGCCGACCAGCGCCACCGGCTCGTCGTCGCGCATCTCAAGCTCGCCAAGGCACCGGACCCGCTTCGCCTTGCCGGTGGCATCGGTGAAGTCGAGTTCCAGATCGTAGGGCGTGCCGTCTTCGATCGCGCGTTCGAGCGCGCCGGCGATCTTGTGGCGCTCATAGGGCGCGTAGAATTCGATCGCGCGCTCGACGGACTCGCTGTCCGCCGGCGTGAGCGCGTGGATCGCATAGGTCTCGGCCGACCATTGCACCCGGCGGGTGGAGAGCGGCAGGCGCCACGATCCCAGCTTCGCCATACGTTCGGCCTGCCGGAACAGGCGCTGCATGACGTCGAGCGAGTCGAGCGCGCGGCGCTGCGCCTCGCCCAGTTTGCGCGCCGCCTGTTCGGCCAGCCGCACGTCGAGCAATGCCTCGATCACGCCCGCCAGCTCGGAAAGCTGCGCGAGCTGTTCGCTGCCGAAATCGTGCTGCTTGTCGTCGATGATGCAGAGCGTGCCGACCGGATAGCGCGCGCCATTGTTGTCGGGGCGCACGACGCGCAGCGGGATGCCGGCGTAGAAACGGATCTTCGGCCCGTCGGTGACGAGCGGGTTCATCGCGAAGCGGACGTCCTTCGTCGCATCGGGGACGACCAGCGGGCGATCGAGCGCGATCACATGCTGGCAGAAGGCGACGTCGCGGCCGGTTTCGCTCGTATCGAGCCCACAGCGCGACTTGAACCATTGCCGATCGCGATCGACCAGCGAGACCAAGGCGATCTTGCAACCGAACAGCCGGGCCGCCGCATTGGTGATCGCGTCGAACTCACGATCCGGGGGCGTGTCGAGGATCGCCAGCGCGTCCAAAGTCGCCTGGCGCGCATCTTCCTGCGGGTGCAGGGGGACAGTAGGGATCTCGACCAAATCCATAGGTCCGCAATCGGACTGAACTGGTTAACGAAATCTTAAAATGGCGGAAATGTACGACGAATTGACGTTGTGTTACCTTTGGAAACGTCAGCCTTTAGTCGAACAATATTGTCCTCGCGAGATCCCACATCTCGGGCGTCGACGCGGCGATTGCGCCAGTGCCGGGCACGTCGAGCCGATAGGGCGATCCGTCGTGCCGCGCGATCTTGCCGCCGGCTTCCTCCAGCATCAGCGCGCCGGCCGCATGATCCCAGGGGTGGGTGCGTTCGAACAAGGCGATGTCGTTCGCGCCCAGGAACAGGCGCGGATATTGCTCGCCCGCGCAGCGCGGGATGGCGACGATCTCCATCTTCCCCTCGGCGCGGCGACGGACATCCTCCTGCCGGTCGGGCGGCATGAAATAGGTCGCGATCGCCGCCTTGGGCAGTGCGCCGGACTGGCGGGATCGCACCCGTTCGCCGTCGACGAGGCAGCCTTCGCCGCGCACCGCGTGGCACATCCGGCCCGTGACGGGATCGAGGATCCACCCCGCCTCGCGCGCGCCGTCGATCGTCAGGCCGATCATGATCGCGAACGGGCTCTTGCCCTCGGTGAAGTTGTTGGTGCCGTCGAGCGGATCGATGATCCAGCAGGTGCCCTGGCCGATCCGGTCGACGACGGTGGGATCGATCGAGGCCGCTTCTTCACCGACCACCCGCGATCCGGGCAGCAGCTTCGCCAGCGCCTCGGTCAGCAAAGCCTCGGATTCCTTGTCGACGATCGTGACGAAATCGCCGGGGGTCTTCTCGCTCACCTGATCGGTCGCCAGTTTCCGGTAGCGCGGCATCATGATGTCGCGGGCGACCGTGCGCATGAGGGCGCCGACGGGTTCGTAAAGGCTGTGCATGGCGCGCTCCCTCAGGTCAGCGGGATCATGACATTGGCGGCGTAGCCGGGGCGCGTCTTCAGCCGGCCATACCATTCCTCGACACGCGGCAGCGCGGGGCGGGGGATGTCGAGCGTGAAAAAGGTGTGGGCATAGACGCCCATCGGCACGTCGCCGATCCCGAACCGCTCGCCCGACAGCCACGGCGCGTCGCTCAGCGCATCCTCGATGATCGCCATCGCCTTGGCCGAGGCGGCGGCCGATTTCGCGATCGCATCGGCATTGCGATCCTCGGGCTTGCGGCGGACGAGGTGGACGAAGGCGTCTCGTTGCGCGTCGGCGAAGCTGAATTGCCAGTCCATCCACTTGTCGGCCCGCGCGCGGACGCGCGCATCATCAGGCCAGAAGATTTCTGGCGCATGTTCGGCGGCCATGTAGCGCAGGATCGCGTTCGATTCCCACAGCACCAGGCCCCGATCCTCGATCGTGGGGATCAGCTTGTTGGGGTTCATCGCGACATAAGCGTCGGTAAAGCCGAACTGCCCGCCAATATCGCGGCGCTCATAGTCCAGCCCGATCTCCTCGGCGAGCCAGGCGACCTTCTTGACGTTGTGCGAGTTGAGCCGTCCCCAGATGATCAAAGCGGGTCTCCATCCGATCGAAGTTTGGCGTAGCGCGGCAGATCGTCGGCCGCACCCGCCCAGGCGATGTGGCTCGCATAGAAGATATGATAGCCGGGCGTAACCGTTTCGGGTGCGTCGAGCGTGGCGATCGAGAAAGCGATGCTCTCTTCCTCCTCCGCCTTGAAATAGAGCGGGGTGCCGCACGCGGTGCAAAAGGCGCGGTGGCCGATCTCGCTCGACTGGTAACGGCCGACCAGCGTGTCGCCCGCGATGAAGGCGAAATCCGCGACCGGCACATTGGCGAAGGCCATTGCCGGGCTGCCCGAATTAAGCTGACAGTTGCGGCAATGGCACCAGCCGGCGTCGGTCGGCTCCGCGCTGATGCGATAGCGGACCTTGCCGCACAAATAGCCGCCTTCGCTCATCGTCATCGCACGATCCCTTCTGGCTTTCCGTATGGCTGTAAAGCGCGGGGCCGGTCGTGCAATCGTCATGTTGCTCGATCAGGTTGAGCGGAAAGAAATCGTCAGGAGAGTGACAATGTCCGCCGATCCGATCGCCGTCGCCAAGACCTTCCTCGATCACTGGAACGCCCAGCGCGTCGACGCCGCGATCGACATGTTGTCGGCCGATGTCCTCTACGACAACGTGCCCTTTCCCGACATTACGGGCCGTGAGAATGTGCGCCAGTTCCACAAGGATTTCGGCGCGGGAACGGCCTTCACGGTCGATTGGGTAACGGTCCACATCGCGGCGGCCGGTAACGTCGTTCTGAACGAGCGGGTCGATGCGTTCACGCACACCAGCGGCGTGCGGATCTCGGTGCCGGTGATGGGCACCTTGACGGTCGAAAATGGCGAGATCACCGTGTGGCGCGACTATTTCGATTCGGCCGATTTCGCCAAGCAGATGGAACAGCTTCAGGGCTGATCGGATGACGCATATTCTCGTCACCGGCGCGACCGGCGGGCAGGGAAGCGCCACGGCGCGCGCCTGCCTGAAACGCGGCATGCGCGTCCGCGCGCTGGTGCGCGATGCGGGGAAGCCGGTCGCACGCGATCTGGCCGCGCTGGGCGCCGAACTGGTCGTCGGCGACTATGCCGATCCCACCTCGATCGCTCGCGCGGTGGAGGGCGTGGATGCTGTGTTCTCGCTCCAGCTCGACAATGCGCCGGTCGAGCATGTCGAGACGTTGCTGAACGCCGCGCTCGCCGCCGGGGTCGAGCATGTCGTCCAGTCGACCGTCTCCGCGACCGGCCTCCACGAAAGCTTTCCGGGCTGGACCGATCCGTCGATCTGGCCCGATTATTGGGAAGGCCGCCACGCATATTGGGAGCTGAAGGCGGCCGAGGAGCGGCTGGTCCGCGCGGCGGGCTTCAAGCGATGGACGATCGTGCGGCCGCCGATGATCGTCGATAACGCCATCGCCTTCGCGCGGGTGTTGTTCCCGCGCCTCGCGACGCATGGCGAGTTGCTGACGGCGGTGCCCGAGGGGGTGAAGGTCCCCTACATCTCCTACGAGAGCATCGGCGAGGCGGCGGCGAGCGCGATCGCCGATCCCGATCGCTTCGCGGGCGTTATCCTCGAAATCGCCGATGACGAACTGACCGACGAGGCGATGGCCGATGCGCTGGCGGCGGCCTCGGGCAAGCCGGTGAAGGTGGTCCGCGCCTCGCCCGAACGCGCGGCAGAGCTGGGGCTGCACCCGCGGATTGTCACCCAGCATGTCTGGCTGGGCGACATCGGCTATCCGGCGAGAGCCGCAGCCGCACGCCGATATGGCCTTACGCCATTGCCGATCACCGAGTGGGCGAAGCGCAATGCGGCGCGGATCGAGGTCGGGCCTGCTCAAAGCTGATCCCCGGCGAAGGCCGGGGCCCAGTTGGGTGGCCTTGAGGTCAGATCACCACCTAAGCGTCGTCGATACTGGGCCCCGGCCTTCGCCGGGGATCAGTCATGTGATCAGCTTCTGTAGTCGGCGTTGATCGCGATATAGCCGTGGGTGAGGTCGCAGGTCCAAACCGTCGCCCGGCCTTCGCCCAGCCCGAGTTCGACCCCGATGTCGATCTCCTGCCCCTTCAGGTGCGCGGCGACCGGCGCCTCGTCATAGCCTTCGACCGCCAGCCCCTCTCGCGCCACCTGGGTCGCGCCGAAGCGGATCGAGAGCTTGTCGCGCTCGGCGGGTTCGCCCGCCTTGCCAACCGCCATCACGACGCGGCCCCAATTGGCGTCCTCGCCCGCAATCGCGGTTTTGACGAGCGGCGAATTGGCGATCGACAGCGCGATTGTATGTGCGCTCTCGTTGCTGACCGCGCCTTCGACCGTGATCGCGATGAACTTCGACGCGCCCTCGCCGTCGCGGACGACGAGGTGCGCGAGCTCCGTGCAAAGCTCGGTCAGCGCCGACTGGAAGGCGTCCGCGCCCGCGTCATCGAAGCTGCGCAGGACGTCATTCCCCGCCTTGCCCGTCGCGAAGGCGAGCACGGTGTCGCTGGTCGAGGTATCGCCATCGACCGTGATCGAGGAGAAGCTGGCGACATTCGCGGTATCGAGCATCGTCTGCAGGAAGGCCGGTTCGACCGCCGCGTCGGTGAAGACGTAGCCGAGCATCGTCGCCATGTCGGGCGCGATCATCCCCGAACCCTTGATGATGCCGACCAGGCTCACCGTCTTGCCGCCGATCGCCGCGCGGGTGACAGCGCCCTTGGCGAAGGTGTCGGTCGTCATAATCGTGGCGGCGGCTTCTTCCCACGTCGCCTCGGGAGCTCCGAGCACGGCGTCCAGCCCCGCCTCCGCCTTGTCGATCGGCAGCGGCACGCCGATCACGCCGGTCGAGGAGACGAACACGTCCGACGGCTGGCAGCCGACCGAGCCGGCCACCTTCGCCGCAATCGCCTCGACCGCCGCGCGGCCGCGATGGCCGGTGAAGGCGTTCGAGTTTCCGGCATTGACCACCAGCGCGCGGGCGCGGCCCAGCGGCAGCGCGGCGCGGCACCACTCGACCTCGGGCGACGGGCATTTGCTCTTGGTCGTCACCCCCGCGACCGCGGTGCCCTCATCGAAGGCCACATAGGTCAGGTCGCACCGATCCCAATTCTTGTAGCGCGCGCGGGCGACTGCGGCGCGGACGCCGGGGATCGCGGGCAGTGCGGGGAAGGGACGGGCGAGGGGGGATGTCTGGTCGCTCATGGCATCGCCCATAGGCCGGACATGCGACGGTTTGAAGCGCCGAAGCACAAGGCGATATCGCTGCCTCAGTTAGTTGGACCAATTGTCGGGGGGTTAGAGAAGCCAGGCTATGCGGCGCGCGAGAGGCGCGTACGGCGCGCAGCCAGTGTCCCACAGCTTATCAAACAGCGTTCGGTTCACAGAAAGCGAAGCGTTGCCGACAAGATCACCAACCCACAACTCATGATACTCGACCTGGCCATAACCGGCCGTGAAATCGTAATAAAATCGCAAAGAAGGACGCTTGCCGTTAAGCGCCGCAGGTGGTTCTATCTCACCACACCCGACGCTCGAGGCGTTCGCATTAGCATGCCAGAGCGCCAGAATTTTGGGAGATAGCGGTGTCTGGTCCTCCCGAATGAACTTCTCCGCAATCGCTAGTTCTTGATCCGAAGCGGGAAGATGTTTCGCACACCCTGAAAGCGCGGCAACGAAAGCGAGAGTGAAGCCGCGGAGAAGCATATCGCACGATGTCGTTTCGGCGAAAGGAGGTCAACGCCTCTGCTGACGGCTTACGGAACACGCTGATATTGGCAAATTAATTCAGATGAATTAAAACGAGTCGCATAAGAGGAGAGGACCGCTATGACCATCAGCTATGACAACCAGCCCGATCCATCGTCGCCGCTCGACATCGCCCCCGTCACCGGCCGGATCGGCGGCGAGGTGCGCGGGATCAAGCTTGGGCCGGATATCAGCGACGCCGATATCGCCGCGATCGAAGCGGCGCTGGCGCGGCACAAGGTATTGTTCTTCCGCGATCAGGATCATCTGACCGACGAGAGCCAGGAAGCGTTCGCTAACCGGCTGGGCAAGCCGGTCGCGCATCCCACGCTCAAGGTCGCGCCGGGATCGTCCTACATCCTCGAACTCGCGACCGCCGAGAACCGGGTTGCATCGGTCTGGCACACTGATGTCACCTTCACCGCCGATTATCCGCGCGCGTCGATCCTGCGCGGGGTCGATATGCCGCCGGCGGGGGGCGACACGATGTGGATCAACACCGTCACCGCCTACAAATATCTGCCGGACACGCTCAAGACGCTCGCCGAGAGCCTGCGCGTCATCCACACCAATATGTTCGATTATCTCGCGCCCTCGCCGGTGCAGAATGCCAAGAGCAGCGATTTCAGCGCCTTCACCGCGACCCGCTTCGAAACCGAGCATCCGATGGTGCGCGTCCACCCGGTGACGGGCGAGAAACTGCTCCTGCTTGGCGGCTTCGCGCGCGAGATCGTCGGGCTGCCCAAGGCGGATTCGGACGCCCTGCTCGCGATGTTCACCCGCCATGTCGAGGCGACCGAGAATATCGTGCGCTGGCACTGGCGCACCGGCGACCTCGTGATCTGGGACAATCGCGCGACCCAGCACAAGGTGGTCGCCGATCTGGGCAACCAGACCCGCGTCGTGCGCCGCGTGACGCTGGCGGGCGAAGTCCCGGTCGGCCCCGATGGTCGCGAAAGCATCGTGATCCATCCGCAGCCGATGGCGGTCGCGGCCGAGTGACCAAGACCAAACGCCGCAGCGCGACCGCGCCGGGACTGATCGAGGCGGGCGAGCGTCTGTTCGCCCGCCACGGCATTCACGGCGTCGCGCTGCGCCAGATCGCGGCGGAGGCGGGATCGGCCAACAGTTCGGCGGTCCACTATCATTTCGGCGACGCCCACGGCTTCGTCCGCGCCATCTTCGCGCACCGCCTGCCCGCGCTGGAAGCGGCGCGCGTCGATCTGATGCGCGCCGCTGAGGCGCGGGGCGAGCCGGATGTGGGCGCGTTGCTCGATATGCTGTTCCGTCCGTTCGTGGCGGGATCAGACAACGAAGGTTACGCCTCCTACGCGGCCTTCCTCCTCGAAGTTCGCAAGGCCGGCTGGCTCTCCGACTGGGACGAAATGGCCGGCCCCGTCACCAAATCCCTCCCGCGCCGCATCCTCGCGCAGATGGGCGCGCAAGGCGTGCCCGACGCGCAATGGCGCCTGGAGACGATCACGATGATGATCATCGCCGCCATCGCCGCCGGTCAGGCCGACCGCTATGACGCGCTGGTTCAGATCGGAACGGCCGCGCTGCTGGCTTGACCAAGTGGGGTTGGCCAAGCATATTCAGGGCATGACGATCCACGTGAACATCGGTGAAGCCAAGACCCGGCTGTCGGAGCTGGTGGCCGCTGCCGTGCGTGGTGAGGAGGTCATTCTGGCTAAGGCTGGCGAGCCGCAGGTTCGTCTCGTCGCTATTCCCGATGCGCGGGATGAGGAGCGCGAGAAGGTCAAGGCAAAGCGCCGCGCGGCTTTCGGCATGTTTCGCGAAGAACTGGCCGGTTACGATCTCAGTCTCGAAAATCTGAAAGCCGATCGCGATCCGGAACGGCGGGAGCGCAAGCTGCTTGGCCCTGATCTTTGATACGCATGTCCTGATCTGGATCGCTTATGACGGTTCGCAGATCGGGCCGGCCGTGCGCGAAGCCATACTATCGACCGATGCACCATTGTTCGTCAGCGCGGTGACGGCCTGGGAACTGACCGATCTTGCCGGTCGGGGCCGCATCAATCCCGCCATAAATTTCGCAGCGATCCGCGACATGCTCTCGCTGGTTGTGATCGATCTGCCCGCGGAATTGTGGCGCCTGGCGGCCGATTTGCCCAATATCCACGGCGATCCTGTCGATCGGATGCTGATCGCTCACGCGATCCATGCCGACTTGACCCTCGTCACGGCGGACAGGGCCATGCAGCGTTATCCAGTGCGGACACTCTGGTAATCCTCACGCGCCCGAATTGACGTAGCCCCACCCGCCACCTATCTGCCGACGATCCCGGCGCGGCGGCCCGAAAGGCGGCCCGTTGGCCCATGTTTTCAAGGAATGCCCATGCTCGGCGGCCTCGCCAAAGCCATTTTCGGTTCGTCGAACGACCGCTACGTCAAGTCGCTCCGTCCGATCGTCAATCAGATCAACGGATTCGAGCCGACCATTTCGGCGATGAGCGACGATGAACTGGCGGGCCAGACCGCCAAGTTCCGCGCCCGGCTCGATGCGGGCGAAACGCTCGATTCCCTGCTGCCCGAAGCCTTCGCCACGGTGCGCGAAGCGGCGAAGCGCGTGCTGGGGCAGCGCCATTACGACGTTCAGATGATCGGCGGCATCGTCCTCCATCGCGGCGAAATCGCCGAGATGCGGACGGGCGAGGGCAAGACGCTGGTCGCAACGCTCGGCGTCTATCTGAATGCGCTGCCGGGGCTCGGTGTCCACGTCGTCACCGTCAACGATTATCTGGCGACCCGCGATTCCGACTGGATGGGCCGCGTCTATCGCTTCCTGGGTCTGACCGTGGGCGTGATCGTGCCCAACCTGACCGATCAGGAGCGGCGCGACGCTTATGCCGCCGACATCACCTACGGCACGAACAACGAATTCGGCTTCGATTATCTGCGCGATAATATGAAGTATGAGCGCCACCTGATGGTGCAGCGCCCCTTCGCCTTCGCCGTCGTCGACGAAGTCGATTCGGTCCTGATCGACGAAGCGCGCACCCCGCTGATCATCTCCGGCCCCACCGACGACAAGTCTGAACTGTACAAGCAGATCGACGCGATCGTGCGGAATGTGCAGCCCGAGGATTATGAGCTGGACGAGAAGCAGCGTTCGGTCGTCCTGACCGAGGACGGCACCGAGCGGCTGGAGCGCCTGCTTGAGACCGCCGGTCTGCTCGAAGGCTCGAACCTCTACGATTTCGAGAACACTCAGGTCGTCCACCACGTCAATCAGGCGATGCGCGCGAACATCGTGTTCAAGCGCGACGTCGATTATCTGGTGAAGGACGGCAAGGTCATCATCATCGACGAATTCACCGGTCGCATGATGGACGGGCGCCGTTGGTCGGACGGCCTGCACCAGGCGGTCGAGGCCAAGGAAGGCGTCAAGATCGAGCCGGAGAACCAGACGCTCGCTTCGATCACCTTCCAGAATTATTTCCGCATGTACCCCAAGCTGGGCGGCATGACGGGCACGGCGGCGACCGAGGCCCAGGAATTTTTCCAGATCTACAAGATGAACGTCGTCACCATCCCGACGAACCTCGCGATCCAGCGCGTCGACGAGGATGATGAGTTCTACAAGAATCTGAACGACAAGTTCGCCGCGATCACCCAGGCGATCCGCGACAAGGCGCAGACCGGGCAGCCCGTGCTGGTCGGCACCGTCTCGATCGAAAAGTCGGAGCTGCTGAGCGAATTCCTCCAGAAGGAGGGCGTCGCGCACAAGGTTCTGAACGCGCGCTATCACGAGCAGGAAGCGCATATCGTGGCGCAGGCCGGCCGTCTGGGTGCGGTCACGATCGCGACCAACATGGCGGGCCGCGGCACCGACATTCAGCTGGGTGGCAACCTTGAGTTCCGCATGCTCGACGAGCATCCCGATCTCGTCGAGGGCACGCCCGAATATGAGGAAAAGGCGGTCGCCATCCGCGCCGAGATTTCGGCCGAGAAGGAAAAGGTGCTCGCTGCCGGCGGCCTGTTCGTTCTCGGTACCGAGCGCCACGAAAGCCGCCGCATCGACAATCAGCTGCGCGGCCGTTCGGGCCGTCAGGGCGATCCGGGCCTAAGCCGTTTCTATCTGTCGCTCGACGACGATCTGCTGCGCATCTTCGGCCCGCAGACGATGTTCGCCAAGATGATGAACAAGAATCTGGCGGATGGTGAGGCGATCATCAGCCCCTGGATCTCCAAGGCGATCGAGACCGCGCAGAAGAAGGTCGAGGCGCGCAACTACGACATCCGCAAGCAGGTCGTCGAATATGACGACGTGATGAACGATCAGCGCAAGGTGATCTACGAGCAGCGCGCGGACATCATGGATGCCGATACGGTCGACGACGTCGTCACCGATATGCGTGCGGAGACCGCGAACAGCATCGTCGGCGAATGCTGCCCGCCCAATTCCTATCCCGAACAGTGGGATGTCGAAGGGCTGAAGGCGCGCACCTTCGATACGCTGGGCTTCGAACTGCCGATCGACGAATGGCTTGCGCAGGACGGCATCGACGCCGAAATGGTGGCCGAGCGCGTGCTGGAAATGGCCGACGCGCTGATCGCCGAGAAGAAGACCCAGATCGACGAAGTCAGCTGGCACGGTGTCGAAAAGAGCATCCTGCTCCAGTCGCTCGACCATCACTGGAAGGAGCATCTGGCGACTCTCGACGCGCTGCGTCAGGTCATCCACCTGCGCGCTTATGCGCAGAAGACCCCGATCAACGAATATAAGCAGGAAGCCTTCGCTCTGTTCGAGCGGATGCTGATCGCGATCCGCGAAGAAGTGACCCGCATCCTCGCCCATGCGCAGTTCGGGGCGATGCCGCCGGAAATGACCGAGCTGCCGCCAATGCCCGATTTCATCACCAGCCATATCGATCCGCTGACCGGTGAGGACGATACGCGCGATCTCGATGCCGGTGCGCGGGGCCTGATCACCGCGCGCCCGCCGCAGGCACCGGGATCGGATTTCGTGCTGACGCAGGAGATGGTCGCAGGCCTCAGCCGCAATTCGCCCTGTCCGTGCGGATCGGGGCAGAAGTTCAAGCACTGCCACGGGCAGCTCTGATCCGGCGCACGGCGCAGGGCCGGGCCGGCGCATGACGCGCTGGGCCTGGTTCGCGCTCGGCTGGATCATGGTCGGGCTTGGGATCATCGGCGCGCTGCTGCCGGTGATGCCGACCACCATCTTCCTGATATTGGCGGCAGGTTGCTTCGGCCGATCGAGCCCGCGCTTCGAAGCGTGGCTGCTCAACCATCGCTGGATGGGGCCGCCGATTCTTCGGTGGCGCGAGAACGGGGCGATTCCCCTCAAGGCGAAGATCATCGCGATCACCAGCATGGCCGGCGGCTTCATCATGCTGCTGCTGGCGCATCCGCCCTTATGGGTTTCGGTGGTTTGCGGGCTGTTTTTGTCGGCTTGTGCAACTTTCGTCGGAACCCGTCCGTCGTAACGATATTTTACAGTCGTTTGCGTGCATTCGAGCGCGTATTATATTAACGTCTTGGGGCTTCGTGGCGGCCAATGCTTCTTGAGGAGGAAGCATAGGCTCTGATCGCCCTGTGATGGGTGATGTCATGGGTGAGTATATGTCCTTTGCTTATCGGAACGCGCGGGGAGGGAAGCGTCATTCCAAACGATAGGCTTAGCGAGGCCAAT
Source organism: Sphingomonas crocodyli (assembly GCF_004005865.1). Taxonomy (NCBI): domain Bacteria; kingdom Pseudomonadati; phylum Pseudomonadota; class Alphaproteobacteria; order Sphingomonadales; family Sphingomonadaceae; genus Sphingomonas; species Sphingomonas crocodyli. The sequence continues at coordinate 40,913 of NZ_SACN01000006.1, read as the reverse complement.
CGCCTGCTTCTGATGGCCGAGACCCTGGCGGGTTTCGGGCACTGGCGCGCGAATCTCGCCGAAGGCACGATCATCGTCTCGCCGCAGATGAGCGAAATCTGCGGGTTGGAACGCGGTGCGCGCCTGACCACCGGCTATTTTACCGAACGCGTCCATCCGGATGATCGTGAGCGCCTGTCGGCCGTGATGGCCGAGGCGCGCGAAACCGGCGAACTCAACGATTTCCGCCTGCGCTGGATGCGCCCCGACGGCCCGACCATCTATATGACGGTCAGCTGCCGGATGGACGGCGCCGATGCGATGTTCGGCATCATCCACGATTCGACCGAAGAGGTTGAACGTGAGCGTGCCTTGATCGTCGCGCGCGATCAGGCCCGCGCCGCCGAACGTGCGCGCGGCGATTTCCTGACCGTGATGAGCGAGGAGATCCGCACCCCGATGCAGGGCGTGATCGGTACGATCGACCTGCTGCGCGAGGATCCGCCCGAACAGCAGCGGCTGCGCCTGTTCGAAAGCCTCGCCCAATCGGCCTGCACGCTGATGACAGTGGTCGACGATCTGGTCGATCAGTCGCGGATCGACGTGGGCCGCATCGTCCTCGAATCGCGCGAGTTCGATCTCAAGGTTCTCGTCCGCAACACCGCCGATCTCTATCAGGGCAGCGCCAGCGCCAAGGGGCTGACGCTGGAAGCCAACGGTATCGAGGGCGATGCGGCGATCGTGCGCGGCGATCCGGCGCGCGTGCAGCAGATCCTGTCCAACCTGCTGTCGAACGCGATCAAGTTCACCGATCAAGGCAAGATTTCGATCACCGCATCGATTTCGCGCCGCACGCCCGAATCCGATTATTGGATGGTGACGGTGCAGGATAGCGGCATCGGCATCGGCGAAGAGGCGCTGGGCCGTATCTTCTCTCGCTTCGAACAGGTCGATGCCGCGCGCAACCGGCTGCAGGGCGGGGCGGGCCTGGGCCTGTCGATCAGCCAGCAACTGGCCGAGGCGATGGGCGGATCGATCGCGGTGTCGAGCGAGGCGGGGCAGGGGAGCATCTTCTCGGTCGAACTGCCCTTCGCCACGCAGGTCGGCGCGCCCAAGGTGGCCGATGAGGGCGATGACGAGGCCCGGCCGCTGCGCGTTCTGCTGGCCGAGGATAATCCGATCAACCGCCGCCTGATGAAGGCGCTGCTCGTCCGCCACGGCCATGATGTCGTCGCGGTCGAGGATGGGCGCAAAGCTTTGTCGGCGATGACGACGCAGCGTTTCGATCTGGTCCTGATGGACATGCAGATGCCCGAACTCGACGGCATCGGCGCGACCCGCGCGATCCGCGCGCTCGATCCGCCCGCGGCCGAAACCACGATCGTCGCGATTTCGGCCGATGCGATGCCCGAACGCCGCCGGCTCTATTTCGAAGCGGGCGTGGACAGCTTCCTGCCCAAGCCGATCGTGTCGCGCCAGTTGATCGAGATGATCGACAAGATGCGCCGCAGCGCCGAGCCGGTAAAGGCAGCGCCCGCTGATCATTTCCACCGCGAACGGCTCAGCTGGCTGGTCGAGGAAGCAGGCGAGCAGGACGCCGCGACCCTGATCCGCATGCTGATGTTCGACGTCAGCGATCGGCCCAAGCGCATCGCCGCCGCCGTGCGCGCCCGCGCGTGGGAGGTTGCGGCGACCGAAGCGGAATCGCTGCGCGCTTTGCTCGACAATTTCGGTCAGTTCGGGCTGTCGCAGCTGCTCGGTTCGATCGCGCGGCAATGTGCGCGCCACGCGCTGCCGCCGGCCTTGATCGAGGAACTGGAAACCCAGGCGGCGACGCTCGCCTTGTTCTTCCGCAGCGAACTGGGCGGCCTGCCGACCCCGCTCGAACGCGCGGTCGACAATGTGGTCGAGCCGCAATTCCCGGTCATCCCGCAGCCCAATCTGCGGCAGGGCTGATTTCGCGAGGCGTGGGGGCTATCGCCGCCACGCCAGCAGCGACACGCCGAACCCCACGAACAGCGCGCCGGTCACGCGGTTGAAGCGGCGTTGCCAGCGCATCTCGCGCAGCAGCCCGCTCAGCGATCGGCCGCCCAGCGCATAGGTGAAATACCATCCGGTCTCGATCACCGCGAAGGTCGCCAGCAGGATCGCGAATTGGGGTGCCTTGGGCAGGCTTGCGTCGATGAACTGCGGGAAGAAGGCCGCGCAGAAGATCAGCGCCTTGGGGTTGGCGATGCTGATCAGGTAGCCGCCGCGGAATAGCTGGCCGGCGCTCGCGTGCGGATCGATCGTGCCGCTACCTACATCCACCGGCGCGCCCTTATCGCGCCACGCCTTGATCCCGACCCAGATCAGATAGGCCGCGCCGCCCACCTTGATGATCCCCAGCAACTCGGGCAGCGCGGAGAGCAGCGCGCTCATCCCCGCCGCCGACAGGCCGAACAATGTCAGCAGCGCCAGCATGCACCCCGCCATCGCAAAGGTCGCGCGGGCGACGCCATGGCGCATCGCGCGCGTCATGATGTGGAGCATGTTCGGCCCCGGCATCGCCGAGACGAGGAAGGTCGCGCAGACGAAGACCCACCAATGGCCAAAACTCATATCAACGCATCCAGCAGGCCGATCAGCGGCTTGTCCGCCGGCGGCATCGGCAGGTTGTGAAGGTCCACCGGGCGCACCCATTTGAGCGCCTGCGCTTCGACGGCCTGCGGAATCCCGCGCCACTTGCGGCAGATGTAGAGCAGCAACAGCAGATGCCGCTCGCCCAGCGCTTCGCTGGCGAAGGCGGCGGGGGCGAGGCACGATGTCTGCGTCTCGATCCCAAGTTCCTCGCGCAATTCGCGGATCAATGCGGCCTCGGGCGTTTCGCCCGGCTCGATCTTGCCGCCGGGGAACTCCCAGAGGCCCGCCATCGGCTTTCCTTCGGGGCGCTGCTGCACCAGCACGCGCCCGTCGGCGTCGATCAACGCCACCGCCGTGACCATAAGCATTGGATTTTGGTTCAAAACCGCCACGCCCCTTATCTCTTCCTTAAACAGAACATCGTAAGGAAAATGCAATCTTATCCCTTAGTCGAAAGATCGCTCTTGTCTCGTTCGCCTCTTATCCGCCGTCTGCTTCGATCGGAAGATGGCGCGACGGCCGTCGAATATGGCCTGATCCTCGCGCTGGTGGTTCTGGCGCTCGTCGTGGGCGTCACCACGCTGGGCAGCCAGGTCGGCGCGACGTGGAACGGCCTTGCGACCAAAGTCGCATCGGTGATCTGATAAACGGCGATACTGTCCCTGCTGTTAACGCTTTCAAAGGGAATCTCCCGCTAGATCGCAATCGTTGGCCGTAGGCGGGCCATCCGGGCCGGACCCGTAAGTGTCCAAGCGGGAGTTAGAGTTATGAAGTTCGTTGCGAAGCTGCTTAAGAACAACAAGGGTGCGACTGCGATCGAATATGGTCTGATCGCCGCCCTCATCGCGGTTGCCGCGATCACTGCGATGACCAGCCTGGGCAACCAGCTGCAGAAGACGTTCAACAACGTCGCCAACAACATGAAGGCTTCGTAATCGGTTCTTGAAACCGGATACGGCTAACGGATCGGGCGGCGAACCTTCGGGTTCGCCGCCCTTTTCGTTTTGGAGCGCTTTTATCCTCCCCCGCCAGGGGGAGGTGGCGCCGGAGGCGACGGAGGGGGAGGGCGACGACCAACTCTGGATCATCGCATCCTCCCCCTCCGTCAGCTGCGCTGACACAGTGCGAGGTCGGATCATCCCCCGGATGATCCTTGAACATGCTGGGAGCATGTTCAACCTCGCGCTCCCTGGCGGGGGAGGACAAGTTTTTCGGAAAAATCCGCACCCATGTCACACGGCCGCACGCCGTCCCGTCTTGTCTTCGAGCGCGCATGGTGCACGCTGGTGAAGGAGACGACCATGAAGCCCCGTATCGCAAATCCGATCGCTCTCGCCCCCGAACAGGTCAAGGCGATGATGGCGCTGGAAAACAGCTTTGCCGCCACCGGCCTCGATCCGGTGCTGCTCGAACTCGTGCGGCTGCGCGTGTCGCAGATCAATCACTGCGCCTTCTGCATCCACATGCACACCGGCCTGCTGCGCAAGGACGGGCAGAGCGAGATGCGCCTCTACATGCTCGATGCCTGGCGCGAATCCTCGCTCTACACCCCGCGTGAACGCGCGGCGCTGGGCTGGGCAGAGGCGCTGACCCGCCTGTCGGAAACCCACGCGCCCGACGCGGATTACGAGGATTTCGCGTTCGAGTTCAGCGAGGCCGAACAGGTCCAGCTGACCTTCGCGATCGGCGCGATCAACACATGGAACCGGGTTCAGGTCGGCTTCCGCGCCGCGCATCCCGTGTCGGCCGAAGATCGCGCGCGTGTCGCGGCCTGACGGTCATCTCGCGGCGTTCGAGGCGCAGCGGCCCCGGCTGCTGCGCCTCGGCTACCGCATGACCGGATCGCTCGCCGAGGCCGAGGATGTGGTGCAGGATGCCTGGATCCGCTGGGCGCGGGTCGAGGAGGCGGTGGAGAGCCCCGCCGCCTATCTGACCCGCATCGTCACCCGCCTGTGCCTCGATCGCGCGGATAGCGCACGGGCGCGGCGGGAGACCTATTATGGCGCCTGGCTGCCCGATCCCCTCGTCGAGACGACGGATATGGAGGCCGAGATCATGGCCGATGATATCACCCTGACATTGATGCTCGCGCTCGAGCGTCTCTCCCCGCTCGAACGCGCGGCCTTCCTGCTCCACGACGTGTTCGACATGGAATTGGGCGAGGTGGCGACGACGCTCGATCGCGATCCTGCCGCCGTACGCCAGTTGGCCGTCCGCGCGCGCCGCCATGTCGAGGAAGCGCGGCCCCGCTACAAGGTCGAGCGCGCCGATGCCGATCGCATCGCCCGCGCCTTCTTCATCGCCTCGCGCGATGGCGACACCGCCGCGCTCGCTTCGCTGCTGGCGAATGATGTGACGCTGACGTCGGATGGCGGCGGTAAGGTCATCGCCTTCCGCAACGTCATCTTCGGCATCGCGAAGGTGCTGCGCCTGTTCGTCGCACTGCGCCGCAAGTCGGACGAACGGCCCGAAATCCTCGAATGGGTCACAATCGACGGGCTGCCCGGCTACGTCACCCGCGATCGCGGCGGCATATTCCAGACGACCGCACTCGACATTCGCGACGGGCGGGTCGCCGCGATCTACATCATGCGCAATCCCGACAAGCTGGGCCATGTCGCGCAGGCGGTCGGCTATTCGCCTGATATCTGATCTTTAGGGGCAGGCCGAAATGGTCGCTGGCGAGGGGCGACGGCCTGCGCCAATCGAACGGACATGACATCCTGGTTCCGCCCCCTGATCGCCGGCGCCACGTTGGGCGATCGCGCCATCGCCAGCGTGGGCGCGTTGCTGGGTATCACGCTGACGATGCTGGTCTGCGCTTATTATCCCTTCGCGATGGCCGATCTGCCGCTGATCGTCGCCCCCATCGGTGCGTCTGCGGTGCTCGCCTTCGCGGTGCCCGCCAGTCCGCTGGCGCAGCCCTGGTCGGTGGTGGGCGGCAATATCGTGTCGACCTTGATCGGGATCGCCGCGTTCAAGCTGGTGCCCGAACCGGCGGTCGCCGCGGGTGTCGCGGTGGGCGCGGCGATCCTCGTGATGTCGCTGCTGCGCTGCCTGCATCCGCCGGGCGGCGCGGCCGCGCTGACGGCGGTGATCGGCGGGCCGGCGATCCATGCGGCGGGATGGGGCTTCGCCTTCGTGCCGGTCGGGATCAACTCGATCGCGCTGGCGGCGCTGGCCATCGCCTTCCACCGCTGGTCGGGCCACAGCTATCCGCACCGCCCGCTGCCGCCGGTCCCTGAACCACTGGGTCTCCACCTCACCGACATCGATCGCGCGCTGGCCGATATGCCCGACAGCTTCGACATCGCCCGCGCCGATCTCGACGCGCTCCTCACGCGCGCCGAGCATCACGCGAACGAACGCCGCCGTCCTTAACGAACGATCAGCTTCACCTTGTCGCCCGCGCGCAGCGGTGCGTCCGCGCCGATGCCGTTGATCGTCAGGAAGCGATCGAGCTGATAGTCGCCTTGGGCCATCTGCTTCGATAGGCTTTGGGCGGTGTCGCCTGCCTTTACGGTGACCACCTTGACGCGCATCGGCTTGGTGGTGCGCGCTTCCTCCTCGCTCATCCGCTTCATGCTGTTGATCAGCGGTTCGAACGGGCCGATCCCCGCGCCGGATCGGGTGAGAGTGATGAAATGGAACGCCTTGCCGCCGCCGAAGTCATAGGCGAACACGCCGACGTCGAGGACGCCCGCATTGCTGTTCGCCTGGCCGAAGCTGTAGGCCATCGGCAGATCGCCGATCTTGCTGCTGTTCACCTGCCCGTGCTGGACGCCGTTCTGTGACAATCCCCGGAATACGCGATCGACATGGGCCGCCAGCGTCCCTTCGATCTTGCCGCCCGCGAAGATGGCCTGTCCGTTCGATCCCGCCATCGTCACCGCCGTATCGCCATTGTTAACGGTGAAGTTGAACGGCACCGCGAAGCTCAGCCGCTCGGTCGGCAGCTTGAAGACGCGGCCCTCCATATAGCCTTTGGCCGGATCCTCGCCGTAAACGAGGCCGTCGATCGCGGCGAGGAAGGCGGCGCGGTTGCGTTCGCCGCCCTGCTTGCCCGTCTCGCGCGCCTTGCCCTCGGCGCGGGTGACGCGGTCGCCCGAATTGGGGTGGGTGCTCGCCCAGGTTGGGATGCTGCTGTCCTTGCCGGTCGTCTTGGCGGTCAGCGTCTTGGTCGCGTCGAGCTGCGCCAGCATGTCGGCGGCGGCGGTGGGATCATATCCGCCGCTGGCGAGGTAACGGACGCCCAGATCGTCCGCCTGATATTCCTGGCTGCGCGAAAACCCCTTGTTGACCAGATCGGCGCCGACGCCCGCGCCGCGCCCGATCAGGCTGCCCAGCCCCGAATTGCCCGCCATCGCACCGGCCAGCCCGGCGAGGACGGAGGTGATCGTCGACGTGCGCTGGCGGCTCGCGGCGTGGCGGGCGGCGACATGGCCCACCTCATGCCCCATAACCGATGCCAGTTCGGCCTCGTCGTTCATCAGCGCCAGCAGGCCGCGCGTCACGTACACATAGCCGCCGGGGATCGCGAAGGCATTCTCCACCGGCGAATCGAGCAGGGTGACGGTAAAGTCGCGTTCGGAGTTCGACAGGCCCGATTGCACCGCGATCCGCTTGCCGACGCGCGCGACATAATCGGCCGCCGGCCCCTTCATCGCGCCGCCAAATTGGGCGACGAGTTCGGGATTGGCCTGCGCCCCGATCTTCTTGTCGCTCGCCGAAATCGACTGGGCGACCAACGGGGTTGCGACGAGCGCCGTCGTGGCGATGGACAGGGCGAGGATCAGTTTCTTCATGGCGGCGAAATGATCCGAGAAGCGTTGAGTTCCTCCCCGGTACGGGGAGGGGGACCATGCGTAGCATGGTGGAGGGGGTTCGCCACAAGCGATCCGTCCAGCCTCGCGCCCCCTCCGTCGCCTTCGGCGCCACCTCCCCGTGTCGGGGAGGATTTTAGAAGGTCAGCCGATCTTGAGGAACTTGTCCTGCCGGCTGGCGCGGATCGATTTGGCCGACTGGTTCTTGAAACTGGCCAGTTCCTCGTCGATCGCCTTGCCCAGCGCCTCGATCGCCGCCGCCGGATCGCGATGCGCGCCGCCCACCGGCTCGGGCACGACACGATCGACCACGCCCAGGCCCTTCAGGTCCGCCGCCGTCACCTTCATCGCCTCGGCCGCGTCGGGGGCCTTGTCGCCGGTGCGCCACAGGATCGACGCGCAGCCTTCGGGGGAGATCACCGAATAGACGGCATGTTCGAACATCAGCACGCGGTTCGCGGCCGCAATCGCGATCGCGCCGCCCGATCCGCCTTCGCCGACCACCGCCGCGATCATCGGCACGCCCAGCGCCAGGCATTGTTCGGTCGAACGCGCGATGGCCTCCGCCTGTCCGCGCTCCTCGGCCTGGATGCCGGGGAAGGCGCCGGAGGTGTCGACCAGGCTGACGACCGGCAGGCCGAAGCGATCGGCCAGCTGCATCAGGCGGATCGCCTTGCGATAGCCCTCGGGCTTCGCCATGCCGAAATTGTGGCGGATGCGCGATGCGGTGTCGTCGCCTTTTTCATGGCCGATCACCATCACGCGACGTCCGCCGATCCGGCCGAAACCGCCCAGGATCGCCTGATCGTCGGCAAAGGCACGGTCGCCGGCCAGCGGCATGAAATCGGTAACGAAGCCTGCGACATAATGTTTGAAGTGCGGGCGTTCGGGATGCCGCGCCACCTGCGTCTTCTGCCACGGGCTCAGCTTCGCGTAGGTATCGCGCAACAGCTTGTCGGATTTCGCCTCAAGCTTCGCGATTTCCGCGTCGATATCGATGTCGCCGGCATCGGCGGTGTCGCGCAGCTCGGCGATCTTCGCCTGCAGCTCCGCGATCGGCTTCTCGAATTCCAGATAGACTGCCATCGCGCCCGGTTAGGACGCCGGGCGCGCGGCGTCAACGAAACGCGGGGCGTTTTTGGTTCGGCATGCGCCGAACGTCGCTGCGCCAGCCCGCTCCCCCACCCGACCTCCCAGCGGTAGTATCTTGTGGGAGGTCGGGTGGGGGAGCGGGCCGGCGCAGCTATCCAGCGTGCGCTGGATCAAAAACACTTAATCCCCATCCTTCTTGACGATTCCATAATGTGTGGGGTCGAGTTGCAGGTCATAGGTCTTGCCCTCGATCGTACGGGCATCGTCGACCTTCCAGATGGGGCCGTCCTCGTCGAACTCGACCTTGTTCCAGCTTTTGAACCCCGCCTCGGTCAGCTTCGCCGCGATCGCCGCGGCTTCCTCCCTGCTCGGTCCGCGATCGGCGAGGGCAGGGCTGGCGACGGCCGCCGCGATCAGGGCGGCGGGAATAAGCATACGCACCATCGAACGACACTCCTTCTCGGTTCGATGGGCATCAGAATGTTCGGATAAGCAGGGCGGTTCCGCGCAACGGCGCGGAGGTTAAAGGTCGTCTTTGAGACGTGCGGATTGATGCATGCTCTGGTGAAGGATGGCCAGAATGTACGCCGATCCGTCCGTTCGACGCCGCCAATATATGTGATGATTGCGATAGCGGGCGTAGAAGCCCGCGACGGCATATTCGGCGGGAATGGAGCGTGAAATATGATCGCCGCGCCCGATGGCTGTAAAACAGTCAAACAGCCCGCTTAGGTAATTGAGCGCCTGCGTGGCTCCCCATTGCTCACGCGAATAAGCGTAAATCTCATCGACCTGTTGGTCGGCAACCGCCGACAGTCGATATCCTGTCACTCAGCTTCAAACCGCGCCCGATTGCGGGTGATCACGTCTTCAAGTGTGACAATCCGCCCATCATCGTCGGATTGCGCAAAGGCGGCCTGCAGTTCAGCCTTCAACCGTTCAAATCCTTCGCGCTCAACCCGCTCTTTGTCGCGGCGGATAACATCCTCGATATAGTCCGAGATGCTCTCATAGGCGCGGTCCTCACCGACATTCGCAGCGACGAATTCGCTGAGCGCGCCGCTGATGCGGACGTTGAGGGTCATCGGCTTATTCATGTCCACAAGATAAGGGATTTTGTGGACGGCTTCAATCAGCCCCAAAATCAATCGCGATCCATCAACGGATGGCGCGCATTGACCAGTTCGACCAGTCGGCTGCTGTCGACATGGGTGTAGATCTCGGTCGTTGCGATGTCGGCATGGCCCAGCATCGTCTGGAGCGCGCGCAGGTCCGCCCCGCCTTCGAGCAGGTGGGTCGCGAAGGCGTGGCGCAGGACGTGGGGGCTGATGCGTTGGGGCGGGATGCCGGCGTCGGCGGCGAGCTCGCGGACAAGCTGGAACAGGCGGACGCGGCTCAGATGGCTGTGGCCGGACGGGAACAGGAAAGGCTGGTCGGTCGGCACATGCACCCGCCATTCCGCGACGGCGGCGCGCGCGCGATCGGATATCGGGACGAGCCGCTCGCGCCCGCCCTTGCCGCGCAGGATCAGGAAGGGCTGATCCCCGCGCAGCGCCTGACGCGGCAGCGACACCAGTTCGGTCGCGCGCAGGCCGGATCCGTAGAGTAGTTCGAGCAGAGCGATCAGCCGCAGGGTCAGCGGATCGGCGTGCCGCTCCTCGCGCCGTTCCTCCAGCGCCGCGAACAGCTTGGCGATATCGTCATGCCCCAGCGTCTTCGGCAATGGCCGGCGGGTCGCGGGGCGGGGCAGGGCGTCGGATGGATCGTCGGGCCGATCGCCCTCATTCTGCAGAAAGGCGAAGAAACGCCGCAGCACCGATGCCTTGCGCGCGACCGAGGAGTTGGTGAGCGGCATCCACTCGCTCGCAAGCCGCCGGATCGCCGCCTCATCCGCGCGGCTCAGCCCGCCGTCCAGAAATTCGGATGCTCCGCGCAGGTCGGTGCCGTAAGCCAGCACCGTATTCTTCGCAGCGCCGGCTTCCACCGCCAGCATTTCGAGGAACCGACGAATGGCGTCGGTATCGCTCATAGCCGCGTCATCGCCTCCGCGGCGATCATGCGCGCCTCGCCGTCGAGGCCGACTTCGCGCAGCGAGCGGAGCATCGTGTAGAACAGAGCGGGCGAGACCGACCGCCATTCCATCCGCTGCATCCCCATCGCGACGAGCAGGGCGACCGTGCCCGGCTGGCGATCGAAGGCCGCGCGGCGGATCAACTGCGCCCAGTTGGACGTGAGGTCGAACGTCACGCCGTGATCCGAATAGAGCTTGGGCGCGTCCTCGCCGCCCAGCCGACCGAGACCCGCCAGCGCCGCGATCAGCATCTTGGCCTTATGCGGATCGGTCGCCTCGACGCGGCCCGCAAAGGCATCGACGCGGGGGACGCGGGTATCGACCACAGGCTCGGGCGCGCCCACCGCCAGGATCGCCCAGGCGGCATCGGCCTTTTCGTCGGACATGCCCGCGATCACCGGCGCCCAGCGCGCGGCGCGACGATCGAGCCCTGCGGTCATCATCGATCCGACCAGATCGGTGACGTCGCCCGCAAAATCGCTGTTCGGCGTGACGCCGGCGGCAGCCCGCGCGGTGAGGATCAGCTGCGGGAAGCGATCGTGCGCTGCGCCTTCTTCCTTGCCCTCGCCCTTCCAGAACCAGCGCATCGCGGCGACGCGCGCGCCGTCATCGTCGCCGACATAGCAAGCGCGCAGGCGCCCGCCCTTGCTGTCGGCGGTCAGTTCCTCGCCATCGTCCGCCAGCTGGCCGTAGAGATCGACCAGGGCCGCGTTCGAAAAGACGCCCAGACGTGCGGCGATCAGCGCCGCGTCGATACGGTCGGCGGCGGGCAGCATCGGGCTGCGCGCCTGCCACGCGGCGACCTGCGGGCCGACCGTCGCCATCAGATCGGCAGGCACGGTCACGCCCAGCGCGCTCGCCATGCCGAAGCGCCAGCTGGTCAGCTGGTTCACGCCGGTCCATTCGATGTTGACCGAACGCGCGCCCGATCCGTTTACGCCCAGCACCTTTTCGGCCAGCTGGACGTCGATCCCGCGCGGATCGCTGGTCTTACGACGCGCCTGATCCATCAGCACGTCGGCGATCGCGCCGTCGCCCGAAAGCCCTGCGCAGATCGCGCGCGCCATCGGCCAGATCGTCTCCTTCGAACGCAGCGCGCCGCCATCGGCCAGCGGGCACAGGCCGGCGGGATCGGAGGTCGCGAGCGCCGTCTGCGCCGCCACCGCATACATCTTGGCATTGTAACGATCGACGTCGACCGCCTGGACGAGCATGCGCGCGCCATCGGCCTCGCCCATGCGCAGCAGCAGCCAGGCGCGCTCGGCGATCCAGTCGGCCGGCGCGATCCCGGCGGGGGTTTCGACCCGCGAGATCAGCGCGCGTCGCACCGTGATCGATGCCCAGCGCGAGGCCAGCGGCATATCGAGCCGGCGCATGATGCCCGCCAGGTATTTGCCGCTCGCGGTGCCGAAGGTCGTCGGCCCGAACCCGGCGACCAGCCCGACGCGATCGACCGGGCGACGCGCGCTGGGCGGCAGTTCCAGCGCCTCGGCAACCGGCATCGGCGCGGGCGCGAACAGCGCCGGATCGAGCGCGAGCGTGGGCGTCGGCCCGGCGGGTGCCGGGGCGGCAGGAGCGGGTTGACCGGGGGCAGGGGCGGGCGTCGCCGGCGCCGGGCGCGGGGCGGGCGCCTCGCCGAAACCGGGCGGCAGCAGCGATTCGGGTGCGCCTTGGGCAAAGACGGGCGCAAGGCTGGCGATCCCGGCCGCGAGGGCGAGCGCCCCGCCGCCCGCCAACCAATATTTGCGCATCGCCTTATTGCGCTCCGGTCTCGTTCAGCATCGGCTTTTCGACAGTCGTCAGCGGGCGATCCTCATGCTTGAAGCCGAGCGCGAGCAGACCCGCGACGATCAGCAGGACGACGACCAGGGCGATGACGGCGGCACGGGACATTGGAATACCTCGGAAACGGGGCGATGCTTGCAACGATCGCGCTTTTGCCCGAGGGGACCCCCATGTGTATAGCCCTCGACGACATGCCGCATAACAGCACCCCGTCTTTGACCTTCGATCGGCCGCTGGTGCTGATCGGGCTCATGGGCACGGGCAAGTCGACGGTGGGCAAAAGGCTGGCAGCGCGGCTGCACCTTCCCTTCGTCGATGCCGATCATGAGATCGAGCGCGCGGCGGGCCTCTCCATCCCCGAAATCTTCGAGCGGTTCGGCGAGAAGGAGTTCCGCGATGGCGAGCGGCGCGTGATCGCGCGGCTGATCGATGGGCGGCCCAAGGTGATCGCGACCGGCGGCGGCGCCTTCATGCAGGAAGAGACGCGCACCCTGATCCTCGAACGCGCGACCGCGATCTGGCTCGACGCCGATCTCGATGTGCTGGTCGATCGGGTGAAGCGCCGCGACGGCAGCCGCCCGCTCCTGAAAAATCGCGATCCGCGCGAGGCGCTGGCCGAGTTGGCGGCGATCCGTAATCCCTTCTACTCGATGGCGCCGATCCACGTCCGCAGCCAGCCTTTGCCGCACGAAGCGACCGTCGAAAGCATCCTGAAGGCGCTCGCGGCATGACCGACGTTCGGGTGGCGCTCGGTGAGCGCAGCTACGACGTGCATGTCGAGGCGGGCGCGCTCGATCGCGCGGGCGAATTGCTGAAGCCGTTTGCGAAGCGCGGGCGCTTCGTGGTCGTGACCGATGAAAATGTGGCGCGCGATCAATGGCCCCGCCTGTCGGCATCGCTCGACGCCACCGGGATCGCGCACGCGATCGAAATCCTGCCCGCGGGCGAATCGACCAAGAGCTGGGCTAACCTTGCCCGCGTCACCGATCGCCTGCTCGAAGAGGGTGTCGAACGATCGGACACCGTGATCGCACTGGGCGGCGGCGTGATCGGCGATCTGGTCGGCTTCGCCGCCTCGATGCTCAAGCGCGGCTGCAACTTCGTGCAGGTGCCCACGACCCTGCTCGCGCAGGTCGACAGTTCGGTCGGCGGCAAGACCGCGATCAACACCAAGGCGGGCAAGAACCTGATCGGCGCCTTCTATCAGCCGGTCCACGTCCTGATCGATCCGACCACGCTCGACACGCTCGGTCGCCGCGAAGTGGGCGCGGGCTATGCCGAGGTCGTCAAATATGGCCTGATCGACGATCCCGCCTTCTTCGACTGGTGCGAGGTGAACGGCCCCGCTCTGCTTGATGGCGAGGCGCAGGCGCGCGAACATGCGATCGCCACCAGCGTCGCCGCCAAGGCGCGCATCGTGGGTGAGGATGAGCGCGAGACCAGCGGCACCCGTGCGCTCCTCAACCTCGGCCACACCTTCGGCCACGCGCTGGAGGCCGAAACCGGATTTTCGGATGTGCTGTTGCATGGCGAAGCGGTTGCGGCGGGCATGGCGCTCGCCTTCCGCTTTTCGGCCAGCCTCGGCCTGTGCCCCGCCGCCGACGCCGATCGCGTCACCGCCCATCTGCGCGCCGCGCAACTTCCCGCAACCTTGCGCGAGGCGCATGTCGACACGACCGGCGCCGCCCTCGTCGCGCATATGCTCCATGACAAGAAGATGGAGGGCGGGCGCCTTCCCTTCCTCCTCGCACGCGGCATCGGCCAGACCTTCCTCGACAAGCAGGTCGATCTCGGCGCCGTCGAACGCTTCCTCGATTCGGAACGCGCGCTCTAGCGGCTGTTGATAATAGTTGATAAACTGCGCCCATGATCAGCGCAGACCTCGGCAAGACCCTCGAAGCCTTCGTCGCCGACCTCGTCGCGACGGGCCGCTACAATAGCAAGAGCGAGGTGTTGCGGGAGGGCGTCCGCCTGATCCAGGATCGCGAGGCGCGGCTGGCATCGCTTGATGCTGCGCTGGCGCGTGGCATCGCCGATGCTGACGCCGGCCGCGTCGTCGATGCGGAGGAAGCCTTCGCCGACCTCCGGAAAAGATATCAAACGATGGCCCGCGAACGGCGGTGATCGTCCAGCTAACCGCTGCGGCGCTGGATGATCTTCGCGATATCGGCGATTTCATCGGGCGTGATGATCTCGACCGCGCCGACAGGTTCATCACCGACATCTACGCCACGTGTAATGCCCTGATCGATTTCCCGTCGGCCTATCCGCTAATCGCGCGCTATGAATCGTCTGGTATCCGTCGGCGTGTGCACGGAAATTATCTGATCTTCTATCGGGTCGCTGCAGACGCTGTAACGATCCTTCGCGTTTTGCATGGCGCGCGGGATTACGAAGCGATCCTGTTCCCCGACTGATCATGTGACTGCCATCACTTTGTGCGAATCGCTTGTCGGGTAAGTCGCGTTGGCGCAGGTTCAGGCAGAACAGGGGATGGGATCATGGCAACGCTGACCAACATCGAAACGGGCGATACGAAGGAAGCGCCTGCGGGCTATTCGTGGACGACTTTGCTGTTCGGGCCGATCCCGGCCTTCATGCGCGGCGATATCTTCTGGGGCGGGATCATGCTGGCGACGGATATCGTCACCGGCGGGCTTACCTGGCTGCTGGTGTGGCCGTTCCTGTACAATGGCCTCTACTACAAGCGGCTCACCGACGCCGGCTACAAGCCCGGCCGCGCGACGCAGAAGCTGGTCAATCCGGACGTGGTGAAGGCCGCCGAAGCGCCGCCGCCCCCGCCGACCCCGGCGGCCGAGCGGACCCGCTTCATGCCGGCCGGCTCCTTCACCCCGCCGACACCGACCCAGAAGGATTGAGGCGCGGGCATCGATAGGGCGAAGGCCCGCCGAAAATCCCTTTGAGGCCCAGGCGGTTTCATGACAGTGCGATCGTCATGAACCGTGCGGGTTTCTATGCGATCGAAGGGGTCGACGGCTGCGGCAAGAGCGGCATGGTCGGCTATCTGGTCGATCTGCTGCGCGGCCGCGGGCAGGAAGTGATCGCGACGCGTGAGCCGGGCGGTACGCCGCAGGGCGAGGCGATCCGCGCGCTGATCCTGTCGGGGCAGGACGATGCCTGGGATCCGCATTCCGAACTGCTGTTGATGACGGCGGCGCGCGTTGAACATGTCCGGCGCGTCATCACGCCCGCGCTCGCGCGCGGGGCGGCAGTCGTCTCCGATCGCTATGTCGGATCAACCATCGCCTATCAGGGCGCGGGGCGCGGCATGGCGGAGGATCTGATCCGTGGGCTGCATCGCGACGTTGTCGGCGATGTCTGGCCCGACCTGACGATCATCCTCGATCTCGATCCCGAAATCGGGCTGGCGCGCAGCCGCAATCGGCTGTCCGCATCGGCGATCGACGAGGGGCGCTTCGAAACGCTCGACCTCGCTTTCCACCGCCGTATCCGTCAGTCCTTCCTCGATCAGGCGACACGCGATCCCGCGCGGCACATCGTCGTCGATGCTTCGGGCACGCCGGATGATGTGCGCGCACGCGTCGCCTCGGCTTTGGCGGGAACGACCGGCGCGATCGCCTAGCCGCCTCGCATCGAAATTTCGGCAAGTTATTGCAAATTTATGGGAAAGGGTCCGCTGCCATCATCGGCGGCGACATACTTTGTAACGCATCCTCCGCCTTGATCCCGCGTTGCGCAAATACTCACGGATTTTCTGAGGGGAGTTTCATGCGTTTCGTGATGATCTCGATATGTGGTGCTGCGGCGCTGATGACGTCAGCTTGTGCAACCGATCGTGGTGCAAGCAGAGCGGCCACGCGCGGCGCCTTATTCGGCGCCGCCGGCGGCGCGGCCGTATCGGCAATCGCCGGGGGCAACGTCGTGGAAGGCGCGGCCATCGGCGCGGCTGGCGGTGCCGTGATCGGCGCGATCACCCATGATGGCAGGCGTCGTGACGTGTACCGTGATGGCCGCGGCCGGAATTACTGGCAGGACGACCGCGGGCGTCGTCACTACGTTCGCAGATAGCGAGCAGGCTGCCCGCGTGGCGCATCGTCGTGGATGCTCCTGCACCCTCGACGATGCGCCGCGCGCGTAGCTACCTCAACCCGCCGCCCAGCGCGCGATACAGTTCGACGCTGTTGCTCTGCCGGGCGAGGCGGGTGGCGACCAGGCTCTGTTGCGCCGAATACCAGCTGCGCTGGCTGTCGAGCGTGGTGAGGAACGGGTCGACCCCTTCCTGATACCGGCCATGTGCGATCCGGTAGGCCGCCCCCGCCGAATCCTCGAGCGATCGTTGCGCGTCCAACTGCTCGTCGATCGTCCCGCGCCGTGCGAGAGCATCGGCCACCTCGCGGAAGCCCGACTGCACCGCCTTTTCATAGGTCGCGATCATCGCGTCCTTGGTCGCCTTGGCATAGCGCAGATTGCCCGCATTCCGCCCGAAGTCGAAGATGGGCAGCGTCGCGCTGGGCGCCACCGACCACATCGTGCTCCCGTCACCGAACAGGTTGGACAGGCCCAGGCTGAGCGATCCGAACGCCGCCGTCAGCGAGATTTTCGGGAAGAAGGCCGCGCGCGCCGCGCCGATATTGGCATTGGCCGCGCGCAGCTGATGCTCGGCCGCCGCGATGTCGGGGCGGCGCAGCAGCACTTCGGACGAAAGATCGGCCGGCAGGTTCGCGATCGTCGTGTCGACCGTGTCAAGCCCGTTGGGCAGCAGATCGGCGCCCACCGTCGTGCCCGCGAGCAGGTTCAGCATGTTGCGATCCTGCGCGACGACCGTGGTGATCGATGCGATGTCCGATCGCGCCTGATCATAGCTGGTCTGCGCCTGTCGCACCTCCAGATCGGACGCGATCCCCTCGCGGGCGCGGCCGCGGGTGATCTCCAGCGTCTCGCCGAACGCCTTCAGCGTATCGCGCGCGATGCGCAGCCGTTCCTGATCGGCCGCCATCGTCAGCCATGCGGTCGCCGTCTGCGCGACGAGGGCAGTCTGCGCCGCGTCGCGGTTGGCGCGGCTGGCGAAATATTGCTCCTGCGCGGCCTTGGTCAGGTTGCGGGTGCGGCCGAACAGGTCGATCTCCCACGCCGAAATTCCGACATTGGCCTGATAGATGTCGAAGCGCGTGCTGCCGCCGGCTGCCGCCCCGGCGCCCGCACCGATCCCGCCGCCGATGCCACCAGCGCCGCCGCCCAGACCGGCGAGGCCCGCCGGGCTTTTCTGATAGGTCGCGGTGCCGGTCGTCCCGATCGTCGGGAAGATATCGGCCTGTTGGACGCGAAACTGCGCGCGCGCCTGTTCGACATTGGCCAGCGCGATCCGAAGGTCGCGATTATTGTCGAGCGCGAGGGCGATCAGCTGCCGCAGCCGATCGTCGACGAAGAAGTCGCGCCAGGCGAGGTCGGCGGGCTGCACCGCATCGGTGCCCGCCTCGTTCGCCTCGCGCGGCAGCTCGGCGGGGACGGGAAGGGCGGGCCGCACATATTTCGGCGCCATGTTGCACCCCGCGAGCATCGTCGCGGTGAGAAGGATGATGGTCTTGCGCATATCAGGCCTCCTGCGGGCGCATGTCGCCGGACGGCGTGGCGTCGCGGGGGGCTGGCGTGTGCGCCTTGTCCTGTCGGAACATGCGCTTCACCAGCCGGAAGAAGGTGGGCACGAAGAAGATGGCGAGCACGGTCGCAGACAGCATACCGCCCACCACCGACCAGCCGATCGCATTCTGCCCGCCCGAACCCGCACCCTTCGACAGCGCCAGCGGCAGCACGCCGAAGATGAAGGCGAAGCTGGTCATCAGGATCGGGCGCAGGCGCAGCTTGGCGGCCTCCAGCGCGGCTTCACCGGCATTCAGCCCCTCGCGCATCTTTTCCTCGGCGAACTCGACGATCAGGATCGCATTCTTCGCCGACACGCCCACCGTGGTAATCAGGCCGACCTGCAGATAGATGTCGTTGTTCAGCCCGACGATCCACGCGGCCAGCACCGCGCCGACCACGCCCAGCGGTACCACGAGCAGCACGGCGATCGGGATCGACCAGCTTTCGTAGAGTGCGGCAAGGCACAGGAACACGATCAGCAGCGACAGCGCGTAGAGCGCGGGCGCCTGCCCCGACGAAAGCTGCTGTTCGTAGCTCAGGCCCGTCCATTCGAAGCCCGCGCCTGCGGGCAGCTTGGCGGCGATTTCCTCCATCGCCTTCATCGCGGCACCACTGCTCTGGCCGGGGGCAGGCGATCCCTGGATCTGCATCGACGGCACGCCATTATAGCGTTCCAGCTTCTGCGGTCCGAAGGTCCAGTGCGTCGACGCGAAGGAGGAGAAGGGGGCCATCGTCCCGTTCGTCGCGCGGACATAGAGGTCGCCGATCGAATCCGGGGTGGTGCGGAACTGAT
The DNA here is from genome assembly GCF_004005865.1 of Sphingomonas crocodyli. Classification (NCBI taxonomy): domain Bacteria; kingdom Pseudomonadati; phylum Pseudomonadota; class Alphaproteobacteria; order Sphingomonadales; family Sphingomonadaceae; genus Sphingomonas; species Sphingomonas crocodyli. Next base: position 22,126 of record NZ_SACN01000006.1, on the reverse strand, counting down.
CGTCCGCCTGGACGAACACCTTCTTCACGCGCCCGCGATCGATGAAGTCGTTGACATAAGCGCCGCCGAACGCGGTGCTGAGCGTGGTGTTGATGTCGCCAAGCGCCAGGCCGAGCGCACCGGCGCGCGGCTGATCGACGTCCAGCTTGATCTGGGGCGAATCCTCGATCCCGTTCGGGCGGACCATCATCAGTCGCGGGTCGGCGGCCGCCGCCTGCAGCAACTGATTGCGCGCCGCGAGCAGCTTGGCATGGCCGATATTGCCATTGTCCTTCAGCTGGAAGTCGAAGCCGTCGGCATTGCCCAGTTCGAGCATCGCGGGCGGGCCGAAGGCGATCACCTGGCCCGAACGGATCTTCTGGAACGCGGCATTGGCGCGGTTCGCGATCGCGGGAACCTTGGCATCGTCGCCCTTGCGATCGTCCCAGCCCTTGGCGCGGACGAAGGCGATGCCGACATTCTGGCCCTGACCCACGAAGCCGAAGCCTGCGATCGTGAAGATCGAGTCGATATTGGCCTTCTCGTCCTTCAGATAATGGTCGGTGACGCGATCGAGCGTGCGCTGCGTCTCCTCGATCGTGCTGCCGATCGGCATCGTGACCTGCGTGAACAGCAGCCCCTGATCCTCGGCGGGCAGGAAGCCGCCCGGCAGGCGCATGAAGATCGCGCCCAGACCGACCATGATCAGCGCATAGACGCCAACCGTCCGTTTCCAGTTGCGCTCGACCTTCTCGACGCTGCGGCCATAACGGTCGCGGGTGCGATCGAACGCGTCGTTGAACCAGGCGAAGAAACGGCCCATCGGCCCGCCCAGATGCGATGCGCCGCCATGTCCGTGGCCGTGCGGCTTCAGGATCGTCGCGCACAAGGCGGGCGTCAGCACCAGCGCGACCAGCACCGACAGCACCATCGACGACACGATCGTGATCGAAAACTGGCGATAGATCACGCCGGTCGATCCGCCGAAGAACGCCATCGGCAGGAACACCGCCGACAGGACCAGGCCGATGCCGACCAGCGCGCCCGAAATCTCGTCCATCGACTTGATCGCGGCGTCCTTGGGACTCAGCTTCTCCTCCTGGATCAGGCGCTCGACATTCTCCACGACGACGATCGCGTCGTCGACGAGCAGGCCGATCGCCAGCACCATGCCGAACAGGGTCAGCGTGTTGATCGTGAACCCAGCCGCGTAGAGGATCGCGAACGAACCGAGCAGAACCACCGGCACCGCGATCGTCGGGATGATCGTCGCGCGCCAGTTCTGCAGGAACAGGAACATGACCAGGAAGACCAGGACGACCGCCTCGATCAGCGTGTGGATCACCTGCTCGATCGACAGCTGGACGAAGGTGGAGTTGTCGAGCGGGTAATCGATCTTGATGTCGGCCGGGAAATCCTTGGACAGTTCGGCGATCTTGGCCTTCACGTCCTCCACGGTCTGCAGCGCGTTCGCGCCGGGGGCCAGCTTGATGCCCAGGCCCGACGAAGGCTTGCCGTTGAACTTGGCGTCGAAGCTGTAATTTTCCGAACCCAGTTCGACGCGCGCGACGTCCGACATCTTGACCAGCGACCCGTCCGCATTGCTGCGCAGGATGATGTTGCGGAACTCTTCGGGCGTGGTCAGCCGCGTCTGCGCGGTGATGATCGCGTTGAGCGCCTGCCCCTTGGGCGCGGGCAGCGATCCGACCTGACCCGCCGAAACCTGCGCGTTCTGCGCCTGGATCGCGGTGGTCACGTCGTTGATCGTCAGCGAAAGGTTGCTCAGCTTCAGCGGATCGACCCAGATGCGCATCGCATATTGCGCGCCCAGGATCTGGGTGTCGCCGACCCCGGTGATGCGGCTCAGCGGATCCTGCAGCTTGGCGGCGATGAAGTCGCCCAGATCGATCTGATCGTGGCTGCCATCTTCCGAATAGATGGCGGTGACGAGCAGGAAGGTCGCGCTCGACTTTGCGACGCGCAGCCCCTGCTGCTGCACTTCACGCGGCAGCAGCGGGGTCGCCTGTTGCAGCTTGTTCTGCACCTGCACCTGCGCGATGTCGGGATCGGTGCCCTGTTCGAAGGTCAACGTGACCGTCAGATTGCCCGCGCTGTCGCTCGACGACGCGAAGTAGCGCAGGTTGTCGAGGCCCTTCATCTGCTGCTCGATCACCTGCGTCGTGGTGTTTTCGAGCGTCTGGGCGTCGGCGCCCGGATAGATGGTCGAGATCACGACGCCGGGCGGCGCGATTTCGGGATATTGGGCGATCGACAGCGATCGGATGGCGAGCACGCCCGCCAGCATCATCACGATCGCGATGACCCAGGCGAAGATCGGCCGGTTGATGAAATAGCGTGACATAGCGCGATCAGTTCCCGCCCTTGGCGCCGCTCGGGGCGCTGGCGACGGCGACCTGCTCGGGCGCCTTGGCCACGACCTGCTGGCCCGGCCGCACGTTCAAAAGCCCTTCGACGATCAGGCGATCGCCCGGCTTCAGACCGTCGGTGACGACCCACTTGTCGCCGATCGCGCGATCGGTGGTCAGCTGGCGCTGCTCGACCTTGTCGCCCTTGCCGACGACCAGAGCGACCGAATTGCCGCGTTCGTCGCGCGTCACGCCCTGCTGCGGCGCGAGCACCGCCGCGCGGCGCACGCCTTCGACCAGCTTGGCGCGCACATACATGCCGGGCAGCAAAGTCCCGTCGGGATTGGGGAAGGTCGCCCGCACCGTCACCGATCCGGACGACGGATCGACCGTGACTTCGGAAAACTCCAGATGCCCTTCGACCGGATAGGTCTTGCCGTTGGGCAGGATCAAGGCGACGCGCGCGGCATCGGCGCCGTCGCGGCTCACCTTGCCCGCGCGCACCGCTTCCTTGAGGTCGAGCAGTTCGGCCGCCGGCTGGGTTACGTCGACATAGACGCGGCCCATGCCCTGAATCGTCGCCAGCGCGTCCGCCTGTCCGGTCTGGACCAGCGCACCCGCCGTCACGATCGATCGACCGATCCGGCCGCTGATCGGCGCGCGAACGCGGGTGAAATCCAGGTTGATGCGCGCGGCCTGCACCTCTGCCTTGCGCGCCTGCACGGTCGCGCGCGCCTGGTCCGCCGACGCGTCGGCATTGTCGACCTCCTGCTGGCTCACGCCCTTGATCGCGAGCAGGCGGTGATAGCGTTCGGCCTGCAGCTGGCTCGCGCGGATCGCGGCCTGCGCCATCGCCAGATTGCCCTGCGCGGTCGCCAGCGCCGCGCGATAGGGCGCGTCCTGGATCTGGTAGAGGATCTGGCCTTTACGGACGAGCGAGCCCTGTTCGAAGAATCGCCGCTCGACGATGCCGCTCACCTGCGGGCGCACCTCCGACGTTTCCAGTGCGGAGACGCGGCCCGGCAATTCGGTCGCCAGCGTCACCGGCTCGGCCTTCAGCGTCACCACGCCCACTTCGGGCGGCGGCGGCGCGGGGGGCTGCTGTGCGCCGCAACCGGCGAGCAGGAGCAGGGCCGCCGAAATCGGCAGGATATGGGCGCGAGACTTTTGTGGCATGAAGGGGCCTGACATGATAAAAGGAATGAACGTTCATTCCATTGCTGCGGCGCAATAAGCCGGACGATGGAAAGGATCAAGGGGGGATTTGGAGAGGACATGACGAAAAGAATGGCCGACGGAGGACGCGCGCAGGTGGTCGCAACCGCGCGTAAACTCTTCCAGGAGCGGGGTTTTCATCAGACGGCGATGGCCGAACTGTCCGAACGGGCGGGGATCAGCGTGGGGCAGATCTACCGGCTTTTCGCGAACAAGAGCGAGATGATCGCCGCGATTATCGAGGATGATACCGAGGCACAGATCGCGAGTATGGCCGAGATTCGCAGCGCCGTCGCCGAAGGGCGGATGAGCGCGCAGGAGGGCTTTCGCACCATCGCGTTCGATACGCTGACCGCCGGCGAAGAGGCGCTGACCTTCGAGATTCTGGCCGAAGGATTCCGCAATCCGGCGATCGGCGAGGGGATTGGCGTTTTCTGTGATCGCTACCGCGCGAAGCTGCGCGATCTCATTGTCAGCACCAATGCCAATATCACGGGCGACCGGCTGGCTGCGGCGGAGGAGATGCTGCTCGCGATCCTGTTCGGGCTGGGCAATCGTTCGCTGTCCAAGCCGCAACTGAGCGCCGAGGATACGGCTAATTATGCTGCGGCGATGATCGTCGGAATGCTCACGGCATCATGCGCGAAGGCTGACTAGGTCGAAAGACCCAGCCGCTCGGCGACCGTCTCGATCGGGGTTCCCGGCTCGATCAGCAGCCAGTCGCGCGGGCGGCTCGCGTCGATCGCGACCACCGCCTTCTTCGGGCAGAGCTTCAGGCACCCCGTCTCGATCACGCCGAAATCGGCCCTGCGCCCCTTCTTCCCGTTGCCCAGTTCGCGCAGCGCCTTGGCAAGCCGCGTCTTGCCCTTGGGGCCGAAGCCGCCGCCGACCTTCTTCGAACATTTCGAACAGACGAGGATCGCGCCCCGCCAATGGGAAGGAACCTGATCGCGCATCGTATCGATATGGCAACGACCTTGATTTTTTCTAGGCTTTCGGTGGATCATTCCGGCGTTTGGCGCGTCGTGCTTGGCACGCCTGCAAATCCTCTGGGCAGAGAGGACTACTCAAATGAATGACGATCGGCCCTTGGCCATGACCCGACGGGGCGTGCTTGCGAGCGGCGTCGCCGGCGCCGCGACCAGCGCGGGCGCACCCCTGTTTGCGGCGCCCGCGCCCGCCAAGACCAAATCCACGGAGGTCGCGCTGATGCAGACGACGCTGAAGGTGAACGGCAAGACCGAGCGGCTCGACGTCGATCCGCGCACCACATTGCTCGATGCCCTGCGCGAGCATCTGCACCTGACCGGCACCAAGAAGGGCTGCGATCATGGGCAGTGCGGCGCGTGCACGGTGATCGTCGAGGGGCGGCGGATCAACAGCTGCCTCACGCTCGCGGTGATGCACGATGGCGATGCGGTGCAGACGATCGAGGGGCTGGGCACGCCCGGCGATCTCCACCCGATGCAGAAGGCGTTCGTCACGCATGACGGCTATCAGTGCGGCTATTGCACGCCGGGCCAGATCTGTTCGGCGGTCGCGGTGCTCGACGAGTTGAAGGCGGGCATCCCCAGCCACGTCTCCACCGACCTGAACAAAGTCAGCTTCTCGCGCGACGAAATCGTCGAGCGGATGAGCGGAAACATCTGCCGCTGCGGCGCCTATTCGAACATTTTCGAAGCGATTGCGGACGTCGCGGGAGAAAAGGCATGAAGCCCTTCACCTACGAACGCGCCGCGACCCCGGCCGAGGCGGCGGCAATGGCGGCGGCAAAGCCCGGCGCGCGCTTCATCGCGGGCGGCACCAACCTGCTCGATCTCATGAAGCTGCAGATCGAAACGCCCCAGCACCTGATCGACGTCAACCGGCTCGATCTCGATCGGGTCGATCCGACGAAGGACGGCGGCCTGCGCATCGGCGCGCTCGTCCGCAACACCGATCTGGCGGCGAACAAGATCGTGCGCCGCGATTATGCGGTGCTGAGCCGCGCCCTGCTCGCCGGCGCCTCGGGCCAGTTGCGCAACAAGGCGACGACCGCGGGCAACCTGCTCCAGCGCACCCGCTGCCCCTATTTTTACGACACGACCAAGCCGTGCAACAAGCGCAAGCCCGGCAGCGGCTGCGCGGCCTTGGGTGGCGTGAACCGGGGTCTGGCGATCATGGGCACCAGCGAGGCGTGCATCGCGACTCACCCGTCCGACATGGCGGTGGCGATGCGGCTGCTCGATGCCAGCGTTGAGACGGTGAGCGCCGACGGCGCGACCCGCGCGATCCCGATCGCCGATTTCCACCGGCTTCCCGGCGATACCCCGCATGTCGAAACCGCTTTAAAGCCCGGCGAACTCATCACCGCCGTTACCCTGCCGCCGCCGATCGAGGGGCGGCACGTCTATCGCAAGGTGCGCGATCGCGCGTCTTATGCCTTCGCCCTGATCTCGGTCGCGGGGGTGGTCGGGCCGAAGGGACAGCGTTTCGCCTTCGGCGGCCTCGCGCATAAGCCTTGGCGGGTCGAGGCGGCGGAGAAATTGTCCGGCCCCGACGCGATCACCGCATCGGTGACGCTCGGCGCCAAGACCACCCCGCAAAACGCATTCAAGATCCCACTCCTGCGCCGTACCCTCGGCGCGGTTCTGGCGGAGGCGTGACATGCCCTTGAAGTTCGACACACCCGCCGGCGCCAATCCGATCGATCGCCAGAAGGTGATCGGCCGCCCGCAGGACCGGCTCGATGGTCCGCTCAAGGTCAGCGGCCTCGCGCCCTACGCCTATGAACGCCACGATGTCGCGCCCGACGCTGCCTATGGCGTGATGGTCGGATCGTCGATCGCGACCGGCCGGATCGTCCATATCGACAGCAAGGATGCCGAGGCCGCGCCCGGCGTCCTCGCGGTCGTCACCGCCGCCAATGCCGGCCCGCTCAAGAAAGCGGATTCGCACACCGCGAAGCTGCTTGCCGGCCCCGAAGTCGAGCATTTTGACCAGGCGGTGGCGCTGGTCGTCGCTGAAACCTTCGAACAGGCGCGCGACGCCGCCAGGCTTGTCCGCGTCGATTATGCGAGCGCCAAGGGCCGCTTCGATCTGAAGAAGGAGAAAGCCGGCGCCCCGCCCGCACCCGACGGCTTTGCCAAGGCGGCGTCGAAGGCGGGCGATTTCGAGGCGGGGTTCAAAAAGGCCGCGGTCCAGATCGACCAGATCTATTCCACCCCCGATCAGGCGCATGCGATGATGGAGCCGCACGCGACGACCGCGCGCTGGGACGGCGATCAGCTGACCTTGTGGACCTCGAACCAGATGATCGCGTGGAGCGTGCGCGACACCGCGATCACGCTGGGCATCGACAAGTCCAAGGTGCGGCTCGTCTCGCCTTATGTCGGTGGCGGCTTCGGATCGAAATTGTGGATCCGCGCCGATGCGCTGCTCGCGGCGCTCGGCGCGAAGGCGACCGGCCGCGCGGTGAAGGTCGCGCTGGCCCGGCCCCAGATCTACAACAACACCACACATCGCCCCGCGACGATCCAGCGCATCCGCATCGGCGCCGACAAGAATGGCGTGATCGACGCGATCGGGCATGAAAGCTGGTCGGGCGATCTACCCGGCGGCGGTGCGGAGATCGCCGCGATCCAGACGCGCCAGCTTTATGGCGGCGCGAACCGGATGACCGCGCATTATCTGGCCACGCTTGACCTGCCCGAAGGCAATGCGATGCGCGCGCCGGGCGAGGCGGTCGGCCTGCTCGCGCTCGAAATCGCGATGGACGAACTGGCCGAGAAGGTCGGGGTCGATCCGGTCGAGCTGCGCATCCGCAACGACGTCCAATATGATCCGGAAAAGGGACCGAACGTCCCCTTCTCCAGCCGCAAATTCGTCGAGTGTCTGACGACGGGTGCGGAGCGTTTCGGCTGGAACAAGCGCAATCCGAAACCGGGGCAGGTGCGCGACGGGCGCTGGCTGGTCGGCATGGGGATGGCGGCGGCCTTTCGCGGCGCGCCGGCGACCAAATCGGCCGCGCGGGTGATCGTCGACGGCAAGGGCCGCGTCACGGTCGAAACCGACATGACCGATATCGGCACCGGCAGCTACACGATCCTCGGCCAGACGGCGGCGGAAATGCTGGGCGTCCCGCTCGATCACGTCACCGTCAATCTGGGCGACAGCAATTTCCCTGCCTCATCGGGTTCGGGCGGGCAGTGGGGCGCGGCCAGCTCGACTGCCGGCGTCTATGCCGCCTGCGTCGCGGCGCGCGCGGCGATCGCGCAAAAAGCCGGGTTCAACGCCGATGATGCCGATTTCGTCGACGGGCATGTCGTCGCGGGCAATCGCCGCGTGAAGCTGGGCGATGCGGCGGGGCCGGACGGCGTGACGGTGGTCGATCAGATCGAGTTTGGCGATCTGGCGAAGAAATATGTCCAGGCGACCTTCGGCGCGCATTTCGTCGAGGTTGGGGTCGACGTCGAAACCTGTGAGGTGCGTATCCGCCGGATGGGCGGCGCCTTTGCGGCGGGGCGCATCCTCAACCCCAAATCGGCGCGCAGCCAGGTGATCGGCGCGATGACGATGGGCGTCGGCGCGGCGCTGATGGAGGAACTGATCGTCGACACGCGCTTCGGCTATTTCGTCAATCATGACATGGCCGAATATCATGTGCCCGTGCATGCCGACGTTCCGCACCAGGACGTCGTCTTCGTCGACGAACTCGACGACAAGGCGACCCCGCTCAAGGCCAAGGGCGTCGGCGAACTCGGCATCTGCGGCGCGGGCGCGGCCGTGGCCAACGCGATCTACAATGCGACGGGCGTGCGGCTGAGGGACTATCCGCTGACGCTGGACAAGATTCTGGAGGGGCTGGAACGCACATAACTCGTCGCTCCAGCGAAGGCTGGAGCCTATCTCTCTCCTCCCGAACGCACCGCTTGTGGGGAGAGCAATAGGCCCCAGCCTCCGCTGGGGCGACGCGGTGACTAAGCATCCTCCAGCATCATCGCGGCGGCTTTCTCCGCGATCATCATCACCGGCACGGCGGTATTCCCCCGCACGATATCGGGCATCACCGAGGCGTCGACCACGCGCAGCCCGTCGATCCCGTGGACCCGCAGCCGCGCGTCGACCACCGATAGCGCGTCCTTGCCCATCCGGCAGGTGCCGACGCCGTGATAGACGGTCTCGGCAGTCTTGCGGACCTGCGCTTCGATCTCGGCGTCGGTCTCGGCCTCCGGCCCCGGCATCACCTCCTCGCCACGGAAGCGATCGAAGGCGGGCTGCTGCACGATCTCGCGCGCCAGCCTGATCCCCGCGACGATCGTGCGCCGGTCATAGGCTTCGGCGAAGAAGTTCGGATCGAGCACCGGCGCGTCGAGCGGATTGGCCGAGGCGAGGCGCACCGTGCCCCGGCTTTCCGGGCGGCAGACGTTCACGATCGCCATCGATCCATGCGTGGTCGGCACCGAACGGCCATGATTGGCGTAGATCATCGACACGAAATGGAATTGCACATCGGGTTCGGGCAGGCTGGGGTCGGTCTTCAGGAAGCCCGCGACCATCGGCGCCGCCTCCGCCGCCACGCCGCTCTTGAACAGGAGATATTGGAGGCCGGCGAGCGCCATGCGATGCGGCTTCATATAGATCAGGTGGCTCACCGGCTCGGGCGAAGTGTAGCTGACGAACGCGCTCATATGATCGATGAAGTTGCGCCCGACGCCCTTGAGTTCGTGGCGCACCAGGATGCCATGTTCGGACAGGTGATCCGCCTCGCCGATCCCCGACAGCATCAGCACCTGCGGCGAATTGACCGCGCCGGCGGAGACCACGACCTCCTTGGCCGCATGGGCGGTCTTGGTCTGCCCGTTCTGGACATAAGCGATGCCGGTCGCCCGCGATTTTTCGATCGTGATCGCAGTGATCTGCGCGCCCGTCTCGATCGTCAGGTTCTTGCGGTGCCGGATCGGATCGAGGAAGGCGACCGCCGCGCTCTGCCGCACGCCCTTGTGGATCGACCGATCGTAGAGGCCGACCCCCTCCAGCGTAGGGCCGGAAAAGTTGGCATTATAGGGATGGCCCAGCTGCTGCGCCGCCTCCATCCACGCGGGCGTCATCGGCCCGCGCGGGGCGATCGGCGCGACCCGGAACTCGCCCCCCGATCCGCGCGCCTCGCCGCCGGTGGCCGATGTTTCGAGCTTCTCGAAATAGGGGCGGACATCGTCATAGGCCCAGCCTTCGAGGCCGAGTTGCCGCCAGTGATCATAATCGCTCGCCGCCCCGCGCACCGCGACCATTCCGTTGATCGCGCTGCACCCGCCCAGCACCTTGCCGCGCGGATAATAAAGCGAGCGCCCGTCGAGATGCGCCTGCGGGGCGGTGTGATATCGCCAGTCGACCTTGCCGCTGCGCATCAGCCGCTGGATGCCGGCCGGCATGTGGATCAACGGATCGCGATCGGCCGGACCTGCTTCCAGCAGCAGCACCTTCACCGCCGGATCGGCCGACAGCCGGTTCGCCAGCACGCACCCCGCCGATCCCGCGCCGACGATGATATAATCGTATCCGCTCATCCTCACCCTCATCTGTTCTTTGGATGCGGTGATGCCGCAAAGGCACGGCTTGTCCAAGGAAACATCCGGCGCTGTCGCCGTTCAGCCCCCAGAAATCGGCAACATGTTTCCGCAATGAAATATTGCGACGGATTCGCGCTGTAGAGCGGCAGGCGTAGCAAGGGCGGAAGCAGCCGCCATTGGGGACTAAAGGGGATTTCATGCGGGATGTCGCGCGCCTCATGCTGGCGAGCTTTCTGACGGGTGGCGTTGGCGCCGCTGCGCTGGCGCAGGGGCTGCCCCCGGTCAATGCGGGCGCGGCTGCCGCCGCGAGCGACGCCGCCGATTTCGAGGATGCGCAGGCGATCGTCGTGCGCGGGCAGAAGCTGCCCGGCGCGACGTTGGGCGATATCCAGCCGGAAACGATGTTGTCGCCCGCCGACATCCGCTCCTACGGCGTCAGCACCGTTTCCGAACTGCTGAGCGAATTGTCCGCGCAGACATCGACCGGGCAGGGGCGTGACGGCGGTGCGCCGGTCGTCCTGCTCAACGGCAAGCGCATCTCGGGCATGGCCGAAATCCGCGATATCCCGACCGAGGCGATCCGCCGCGTCGATATCATGCCCGAAGAAGTCGCGCTCAAATATGGCTATCGGCCCGACCAGAAGGTCGTGAACATCGTCCTTCGCCCGCGCTTCCGCGCCACCACGACCGAGCTGGAGGGATCGACCACCACCGAAGGCGGGCGCGAGACCGGGCAGGCCAATGCCTATATGCTCCGCATCCAGGGCGACAATCGCCTGAACCTGGGCCTGCGTTACCAGCGGGCCGAGCCGCTGCTCGAGTCCGACCGCGACGTCACCTCGCGCGCGCTGACACAGCCCTATGATCCCGTCGGCAACATCACCGCGCCGCGCGGCGCTGCGTCGAGCGAGATCGATCCGACGCTCTCGGCGCTGGCGGGAACGCCGGTCACGGTCGCCGGCGTGCCGGTAGTGGCGGGGAACGGCCGGCCCACGGTCGCGGCCTTCGTGCCCGGTGCGAACCGCGCGAACGTCACCGACACGGCGGGTTTCCGCACGTTGCAATCCTCGACCGACCAGCTCGTCGCCAATGTCGTCCTCGCCCGGCCTTTGTGGGATGGCGTGTCGGGCACCTTCACCGGCACCTTCACCGCCAACGGCAGCACATCGGATCAGGGGCTTGCGACTGCCAGCCTCAACGTGCCGGCGGGCAGCGCCTTCTCGCCCTTTACCCGCCCGGTCCAGCTCTATCGCTTCCTGGGCGACGATGCGCTGCAACAGCGGGTGCGCAGCACCGACACTGTGGTGGGCGCCAACCTCAACGGATCGTTCAGCGGCACGTGGCGCTGGAACTTCACCGGCAGCTTCGATCATGCCGATACGCGCACGCGCACCGATCGTGGCTATGATCTGACCGGGCTGCAATCGGCAATCAACCTGGGCACGGTGAACCCGTTCGGTGCCTATTCGGATGCGCTGCTGCCCACCCGGCCGGACGATCGCGCGCGCGCCAAGAACGATATCGGCAAGGCCGCCTTCGTCACCAGCGGCACGATCGCCAGCATCAAGGCGGGCGCGATCAGCGGCAGTTTCACGGTCAGCGGCGAGTTCAACGAACTCGATTCCACATCGACCCGGCTCGGCGTCGTCACGCGCAGCAATTCGTCGCGCAAGATCGGCAGCGGGCAGGCGAGCGTTGACGTGCCGATCGCCAGCGCGCGCAACGACGTGCTGCCGTTCCTGGGCGAACTCTCGGTCAACCTGAATGCCGGGATCGATCAGGTTTCGAACTTCGGCGCGCTCAAGACCTATGGCGTCGGCACCAACTGGCGCCCGGTGAAGGGCGTGTCGCTCGTCGCCTCCTTCACCAGCGACGAAGGCGCGCCGACCGTGCAGCAACTGTCGAACCCCGTGATCGCGACGCCGGAGGTCCGCGTCTATGACTTCGTCACCGGGCGCAGCGTTGACGTGATCCGCACATCGGGCGGCAATCCGTTCCTGACCAACGACAACCGCCACGTCTGGAAACTGGGCGTGACGCTGAAGCCCTTCACCGAGGATCTGACGCTGCAGGCCAACTATGTCCGCACGCGCACCCGCAATTCGGTGGCGAGCTTCCCGCTCGCGATCGGCGGGGTCGAGGCCGCGTTCCCCGGCCGCTTCACCCGCGATGTCGACGGGAATCTGGCCGCGATCGACGCGCGCCCGATCCAGTACGAGCGCGAGGACAGCCAGCAGCTGCGCTGGGGCATAAACTTCTCGAAGGGGTTCAAGACCGCGGCGGGCGAGCGCCAGCAGGCGGAAAATCGCGCCCGGTTCGATGCGATGCGCGCGGCACGCGAGGCGCAGCGCGAACAGGCGCCGACGCCGCAGCAGCAGGAATCGCGCAATGCCGGCGACAGCGGGCAGGGCGAGCGCGGTGGTGGCGATCGTGGACCTGCCGGCGGGCCGGGCGGCCCCGGTGGTCCTCCGGGCGGCTTCGGCGGCCCGCGCGCACCCGGCGGCTTTGGCGGGGGCGGGCGCATCCGCCTGTCGGTCTATCACACCTGGTATTTTCAGGACGAAATCCTGATCCGGCAGGGCATTCCGAAGCTCGACCTGCTCGATGGCGCGGCGACCGGCAACAATGGCGGGCAGCCCCGCCACCTGATCGACGCGCAGCTGAACGTCACGCGCGACGGCCTCGGCTTCCGGCTGGGCGCCAAATATCAGAGCGCCACCAAGGTGACGGGCGGCAGCGTCAATGCGGTCGGATCGACCGGCGATCTGCGCTTCGGCGATCTCGCGACCGCCAGCCTGCGCCTGTTCGCTGATGTCGGCGGCATTCCGGGCATGGCGGTGAAGCATCCGTGGACGCGTGGGTTGCGCGTGTCGCTGGGTGTCGACAACGTCTTCAACCAGCGCATTCGGGTGAGAGATGCGACCGGCGCGACCCCGCTCAGCTACCAGCCCGAATATCTCGACCCGCTGGGCCGCGTGGTGAAGATCAGCATCCGGAAATTGTTCTTCCCGACCTTCCCGCAGGGGCCGGGTCAGGGCGGGCCGGGGCGCGGCGGGAGCGACTAACTAAATCCTCCCCGGCACGGGGAGGGGAACCGCGTAGCGGTGGAGGGGGCGAGAGGCCGGGCGATGCGCTTGTGGCCTGCCCCCTCCGTCGCCTTCGGCGCCACCTCCCCGTATCGGGGAGGAGTTTAAGAGAGCGGCCAGCGCCCCTCGCCGAAGAAATCCACATACGTCCCGACGTTGCGCCGCGAATGCGGCCGCACGTCGAACTGGAGCGTGTGGCAGCTTGCGATGCTGCCGCTCGTCCCCGCGCGTTCGACTTTGTCGGTGTCGAAGTTGCGCGCCTGGCCGATATGGCAGGCGCGGCGCAGCAGCATCGCGGCCTCGCGCATATCCGCATCCGCGTCGGCCAGTGCCTTGGCGAGCCGCTGGACGCTCTGCCCGGTCCAAGGCCCGTCGACGATCGTGTCGCCCTGCACCCGCCAGCCGAATAACTCCACGCCGTCGCGCTCGATCGTGGCGTGGAGCAGGCCGTCAATCTCCTCCACCTCGATCCGGTAGAGCCGCCGCAGCCCAGGCTCCATCGCGTGCGCCGCCGCAAGGTTCACGATGTCGAGCGTGTGGGTGCAGCTTCGAAACCGATCATCGGGGTCGTCGAACGCGGCGGGGGAGGCGAGCGGCGTGCCCGCCAGCCGCGCGGTCGCGATCGCGGCGGTCGGGCAGGTGTTGAACGGCGTGCGGATATTGTCGGTCTCGACGCTATCCACGGTCGCGCCGTCATGCCGGATCGTGATCGCGAAGCTGTGCAGATCGTCCTCCATCGCGGCGCGCGCGATCCCCGCGTCGATCTGCAGGCTGATCGCGCGACGATAGGGGCCGGGGCGATGGAGGTAGAAGTCCATAGCAATGCCATGCCATTGAGTTAATGGAATTGCGAGAGAGGAGAGCGGGATGGCGGACGAGCGGGCGATCGAGGAGCTGCTGGCGCGTGAGGCGATACGGCGGCAGCTGAGCAATTACGGGCGCGGCATGGATCGGATGGACAAGGATCTGGTCCGCGGCGTCTGGCATGCGGACGGCACGCTCGATTATGCCCTGCCCGGCATCGAAACGCCCGAGGCGCTGATCGATCACGCCTGGGCCTTCCACCACAAATGCCATGTGCTGCTGCACCGGCTGATCCAGATCACGATCGACGTTGACGTGGAAAAGGGCCGTGCGGTCAGCGAAGCCTATTGCATCGCCAGCCTGTTCCGCGAGCTGGAGCCGGGCGCGAAGATGCGCGAGCATTTCTTCAACGCGCGCTACCTGGATAAGTGGTCGTATCGCGACGGGCGTTGGGCGGTCGATCATCGGCAGGCGATCGCCGATCTGGGCGGCAGCCGCGATATCGAGGCGCGCTTCCTGCCGCGTCAGGGGCGGCTCGATACCAGCGACCCCTCCTATGCTCTGTTTGCGAGTCTCGACGCATGACGATCGAAGAGGTCATCGCCCGCGAGTGCATCCGCGACACGATCGCGCGCTACAATATGAACGGCGACAGGATGCGCACCGACGCCTTCCTCGCCTGCTTCACCGAGGATGCGGTCTATCAGTCGGACGTGTTCGATTTGCACGGGCGCGATGCGATCCGCGACTGGATGGCGGGCAATGCGGGGCCGAGTGACGGACCGCGCGTCAAGTTCGTGCGGCACCACATCACCACCTGCCTGATCGACATGGACGGGCCGGATGCGGCCGACGTGCGGACCTATTACCACGTCTATACCGACACGGGGCCGGACCACACCGGCTACTATGTCGATCGCTTCGCGCGCGTCGGTGACCGCTGGCTGATCGCGCACCGCAAGGTCCGGACCGACTGGGCGCGACCGGACAGCGTGTTCATCGCGAGCCATGCCAACAAGTGATCGTCACCCCCGCGAAGGCGGGGGCCCATCCGCTCTATCCTCTAGCGCTGTCGCTTGCGGCGAGACTGTATAGGCCCCCGCCTCCGCCGGGATGACGATTAGGGGAGCAGGCTATCGCACTCCTCGACCGCAAACACCCGCATCGTCGCGCGGTCGAGGAAGTGGGCTTCGTCGGCGGCGATGCGGGCGGCGACGTCGGGGTTGGAAAGATCGGCCAGTGCGGCTTCGTGGCTCGCCTTGTCGTCGAACCACATCTCCATCATAACATCGAAATCGACTTGGCCGGCCAGCGGATCGGGAAAGCGGCGGACGTAGCGGCGCACGCGGCTGCGCAATGCGGGCATGATCGACAGAGCGAGCGGGGCGTGGACGCCCTCATAATGCGCGCGGAAGGCTTCGGGGGTGACGCCGGGCAGGCGGCGGATCAGGCAGACGATCTTGTACATCACAATATCTCGCTTTCCGCCGCTGCGCGCCGCGAGGCGGGCAAGCCGAGGACCAGCAGCAGCATCGATGCGGGGATGAACAGGATCGCCGTTGCGGCGATCGAGTGGCCGACCCGGTCGGGCGCGCCGAAGACGTAATCGGTGAAGGCCGCGACCGTCATCGGGCCGATCGTCGTCGCCGTCACGGTCATGATCAGCATCACCAGCGCGATCGTGCGCCCGCGATAGCGCGCGGGGACGCTCATCTGCAGGTGGCCGACATAGGATGCGGTGAAGGGCATGACGAGGTGGAGGATGCCGATCATCAGATAGGCCATCGCCGCGCTGCTCGCGAACAGGATGCCGAGCGACCCCGCCGCGACGACGATGAAGCCGCCATAGATCAGGTAACGATAATGCGGATCGCGGACGCCCGCCTCCATCATCCGATCGATCAGCCAGCCGCCGAACACATAGCCGACGACCCCGGTGACAAGCTGGATGATGCCCAGCGTGATCCCGATCTCCCCGGTCGGCAGGCCGAAGACACGCGACAGCAAGGCCGGCTCCCACGCTGCCAGACCATAGGCGAAGGCACCCCAGAGCGCGACGGCCGAGGAGAGCGTGCCAAGATAGGCGGCATGATCGCGCAGCCAGCGGCCATAGCCGGCATCGACTTCGGTCGCCTGCGCGACGGCGGGCGCATGGCGATGCGTCGCAGGCGCAAGGAAGATCAGGAACGCGAGGAGAATACCGACCGCGCCGGCGATCAGGAAGACGAGCCGCCACGCGCTCAACGTGCCCACCACCGGCAGCACGATCGCCCCCGCCTGTTGCGACCAGATCACGATCATCCCGCCGACCGCGAGCGCGACGCCGGTGCCGATCGCCGCCCCCGTCGCCAGCACGCCCGTCGCCATGTTGAGCCGGCGCGGCGGGAACAGATCGGGCAGCATCGAATAAGCGGCGGGCGACAGCGCCGCCTCACCGATCCCCACGCCCATCCGTGCGACGAACATCTGGGTGAAGTTGCGCGCGAGGCCGCAGCCCAATGTCGCGATCGACCAGCCGGTGACGCCGATATAGATGATCCAGCGCCGCGACCAGCGATCGACCGCCCAGCCGAGCGGGATGCTGCACAGCCCGTAGAAGATCGCGAAGGCCAGCCCCTGGAGCAGGCTCAGCTGGAAATCGGTGATCCCCAGCTCGGCCTTGATCGGATCGACCAGCAGCGAGATCACCTGCCGATCGAGGAAGGACACGATGTTCAGGAGGACGAGGATCGCGAGCGTGACATAGGCACGCGGCGATACGCGGTCGGGTGCTGCGGTCATTCTCTTATTCCTCCCCGGTACGGGGAGGAGCTTTGTCGTCGTTTTACATCGGGAAGTCGAAATAGGCGCCCAGCTTGTTGCCGTCGGGGTCGCGCAGATAGGCGCCCATCTTGCCGCCGGTCTGCGGCTTGGGTTCGGGTTGGCCTTCGCAGGTGCCGCCATTGGCGAGGCCGGCGGCGTGCCATGCGGCGACGGATTCGGCGGTCGGCGCTTCGAACAGGATCGTGCCGCCGTTCGCGAAGGTCGTCGGCTCGCCATTGGCGGCCTTGCCGAGGATCAGGACCGGGCTGTCCTCGCCGCGATACATGAGGATCGGATAGCCGGCGGGCGCGGTGTTCGCGGGGCCGCCGATCGCGGCGAAGGTGGCGTCGTAAAAGGCGCGGCTCTTGTCGATGTCCGCACAGCCCAGACGGATGCTCTTGATCATTCGCATATTCGAATCTCTCTCCCGCATATCGATGTGGTGTGTGCGTTGTGGCGGGAGGCGACCGAGAAGGGAAGTCATTGCCTTTTATCCTCCCCCGCCAGGGGGAGGTGGCGCCGAAGGCGACGGAGGGGGAGGATGCGACCAACTGGCGTTCCGTGTCCTCCCCCTCCGTCAGCTGCGCTGACACAGTGCGAGGTCGGATCGTCCCCCGGACGATCCTTGGACATGCCGGGGCATGTCCAACCTCGCGCTCCCTGGCGGGGGAGGATTGTGAGATGTCGAGCTGCGTGACATCGTGCCCACATGATTATCTCCCGTCGCTCCCTCCTCCGGTCCGCAGCTTTTGGCGCGTCGATGGTCGCGCTGTCGTCGATCGTGCGCGCGGCCGAACCCGATCTGTCGGCGCTGCAAAGCCTTACCACTGGTGCGAGGCCGATCGGCAAGGCGGAGCGGCTCGCGCGGGTCGCCAAAGCGCAGGGGCTGATGCGCAAGGCGGGGATCGGCGCGGTGCTGATCGAGGCGGGATCGAGCCTCGATTATTTCACCGGGGTTCGCTGGGGCCGCAGCGAGCGGCTGACCGCTGTCGTCCTGCCGGTCGAGGGCGAGGCGATGATCGTCACGCCTTTCTTCGAACGCCCCTCGGTCGAACAGACGCTGGCGATCCCGGCCGACGTGCGCGTGTGGCAGGAGGATGAGGATCCGCTGAAGCTGGTCGCGGGCTTCCTGACCGAACGCAAGCTGAGCGCGCAGCCGATCGGGATCGAGGAGACGGTGCGCTTCTTCGCCTTTGACGGGCTGAAGCGCGTGCTGCCGGATGCGCGGATCGTGTCGGCCAATCCGATCGTGCGCGGATGCCGGATGATCAAGACCCCGGCCGAAATCGCGCTGATGGAGGCTGCGTCGAACGTCACGGTCGCGGCCTATCGCTGGCTTCATCCCCGGATCGAAAAGGGGATGACCCAGCCGCAGATTTCGGCGCTGATGAACGCCGCCACGCGCAAGCTGGGCGGAACGCCCGAATTCGCGATGGCGCTGGTCGGTGAAGGTGCCGCCTATCCGCACGGCAGCATCAAGCCGCAGGTCGTGGCCGACGGGCAGATCGTGCTGATGGACTGCGGCTGCACCGTCGAAGGCTATCAGTCCGATATCTCGCGCACCTGGGTTTTCGGCCAGGCGAGCAAGGAACAGCGGACATTGTGGGATCATGTCGCCGAGGGGCAGCGCATCGCCTTCGCCACCGCGAAGCTGGGCGTGCCGGCCGGTTCGGTCGACGATGCGGTGCGCGCGGCGTACGAGAAATGGGGCTATGGCCCGCGCTATCAATTGCCGGGCCTGTCGCACCGCACCGGGCACGGCATCGGGATGGACGGGCACGAGCCGGTCAATCTGGTCCACGGCGAGGCGACGCCGCTGGGCGTCGGCATGTGCTTTTCGAACGAGCCGGGCCTCTACATTCCGGGCGCGTTCGGCGTGCGACTGGAGGATTGTTTCCACATGACCGAGAGCGGGCCGTGCTATTTTTCGCAGCCGCCGAAGTCGATCGACGAACCGGTTTGATCCGGATCGATTAATTGCGCGACTAAACTCCCGCTAGGCGGATACCAAGTCACTCTCTTTTGACAAAGCCGCCGACGGGCGTAAGGGGCGCGCATGACTACGAAGCCCCGCACCCTCTACGAGAAGATCTGGGACGCGCATGTCGTCGAACGTCGCGACGACGGCACCTGCCTGATCTACATCGATCGCCATCTGGTCCATGAAGTCACGAGCCCGCAGGCGTTCGAGGGGCTTCGCGCCGCAGGGCGCAAGGTGCGGCGGCCCGATCTGACCCTTGCGGTGCCCGATCATAATGTGCCGACGACGCCGCGGCTCGACGCGCAGGGCAATCGCGTCCCGATCGCCGATCCGGAATCGGCGCAGCAGCTTGCCGCGCTGGAGGTGAACGCACCCGAATTCGGCATCCGCTATATCGCCGATACCGCGCCCGAACAGGGCATCGTCCACGTCGTCGGCCCCGAACAGGGTTTCTCGCTGCCCGGCACGACGATCGTGTGCGGCGACAGCCACACCGCCGCGCATGGCGGGCTGGGCGCGCTGGCCTTCGGCATCGGCACGTCGGAGGTCGAGCATGTGCTGGCCACCCAGACGCTGCAGCTGAAGGAATCGAAGACGATGGAGGTCCGCGTCGAAGGGACGCTGGGCCTCGGCGTCAGCCCCAAGGACGTGATCCTGCACGTGATCGGCAAGATCGGTGCGTCGGGCGGCACCGGCTATGTCATCGAATATACCGGCAACGTCTTCCGCGAGATGACGATCGAAGGGCGCCTGACCGTGTCCAACATGTCGATCGAGGGTGGCGCGCGCGCCGGCCTGATCGCGCCCGACGACACGACCTTCGAATATCTGAAGGGTCGCCCGATGTCGCCCAAGGGCGCGGAGTGGGACGCGGCGGTCGCGTGGTGGCGCAGCCTCGTCACCGATGCGGGCGCCAGCTATGACAAGGTCGTCACGATCGACGCGGCCGATATCGCGCCGTGCCTGACCTGGGGCACCAGCCCCGAGGACGTGGTGCCGATCACGGGCGTCGTCCCCGATCCTGCGAGCTTCGCCGATCCTTCCAAGCAGGTCGCGGCGCAGAAGTCGCTCGATTATATGGGCCTGACCCCCGGCACCCCGATGACCGAGGTTCCGGTGGAGAATGTCTTCATCGGCAGCTGCACCAACAGCCGGATCGAGGATCTGCGGCAGGCGGCGGAAATCGCCAAGGGCCGCCACATCGCGCCCAACGTCAAGCAGGCGTTGATCGTGCCGGGTTCGGGCCTGGTGAAGCTGCAGGCGGAGAAGGAAGGGCTGGACCGCATCTTCCTCGACGCCGGTTTCGAATGGCGCGAGCCGGGTTGCTCGGCGTGTCTGGCGATGAACCCCGACAAGGTGCCGTCGGGCGAACGCTGCGCATCGACCAGCAACCGCAACTTCGTCGGCCGGCAGGGGCCGGGCGCGCGCACCCACCTGGTCAGCCCCGCAATGGCGGCGGCGGCGGCGGTGACGGGCAAGCTGACCGACGTTCGCGATCTGATGGAGGCCAAGTGATGGAACCGGTTCGCCAGGTCGAAGGCCGCGCCTATCCGCTGGGCCTCAAGAATGTCGACACCGACGTCATCATCCCTGCGCCTTATCTGAAGACGATCAGCCGCAAGGGGCTGGGCAAGGGCGCGTTCGAATCGCTGCGTGCGCAGCCGGGCAACGTGTTCGACGATCCCGAATATGCGGGCGCGCCGATCATCGTTGCGGGCGACAATTTCGGTTGCGGATCGAGCCGCGAGCATGCGGCGTGGGCGCTGGTCGATATGGGCGTGAAGGCGGTGATCGCGCCGTCCTTTTCCGACATCTTCTCGGGCAACGCCTTCAAGAACGGGATCGTGACCGTGGTTCTGCCGCAGGAGGCGGTCGATCGGCTGGTCGAAGTCGCCAAGACCGACGCGATCACCGTCGATCTGGAAAGCCAGACCGTGACGACGCCGTTTCAGGACCGCTTCACCTTCGAAATCGATCCGTTTCGCAAGACCTGCCTGATCGAAGGGCTGGACGAAGTGGGGCTGACGATCGCCCGCGAAGCTGCGATTGCGGCCTTCGAAGGCAAGATGGCGGCGGAGCGGCCTTGGCTTTGAGGCCCGTCCGCCCTATCTGCCGATTCAAATTGCAGGATCAGGGGTAAGCATGACCACCTTCGACGATCGCGAAAAGGCCTTCGAGAACAAGTTCGCGCACGATCAGGAGATGGCGTTCCGCATCACCGCGCGGCGCAACCGTCTGGTCGGCCAGTGGGCCGCGCAGCTGATGGGGCTGACCCCGGCTGAGACCGATGCCTATGCCAAGTCGGTCGTCCAGGCCGATTTCGAGGAAGCCGGCGACGAGGACGTGATCCGCAAGCTGCTGGGCGACATCACGTCGGCCGGCGTCGAGGTGGACGATGCCAAGATTCGCGCGGCGCTCGACGCCAAGACGATCGAGGCGCGCCGCCAGCTGATGGAAGGCAAGTAAACGTCATGCCGATGGCGGCCGAAGAGATCGAGGCGCTGATCAAGGCGGGGATTCCCGACGCGACCGTCGAGATCACCGACCTGGCCGGCGATGGCGATCATTATGCGGCGCGGGTGGTGAGCGAAAGCTTTCGCGGCCAGACGCGCGTGAAGCAACAGCAGCGCGTGTATGAAGCGCTGGGCGGCCGGATGGGCGGGGTGCTGCACGCGCTCCAGCTCAAGACGGCTTTGCCCGAGTAGGAGCGAACGAGATGAGCGACGATACCCAGGCCCGGATCGCATCGGCCGTGAACGCGGCGGACGTGCTGCTGTTCATGAAGGGCACGCCCTTGTTCCCACAATGCGGCTTTTCCAGCCGCGCGATCGCGATCCTCGATCGGCTCGGCGTCGAATATGCGACGATCGACGTGCTGCAGGACGCCGCGATCCGCGCCGGCATCAAGGAATTTTCGGACTGGCCCACCATTCCCCAGCTTTATGTGAAGGGGGAATTCGTCGGCGGATCGGACATCATGATGGAGATGTACGAGACCGGCGAACTGGGCGAGCTGATGACCGAAAAGGGCGTCGCGCAGGGCTGATCCCTCGCGCGGACGGACGAGACAGGAGGCCGGGCGGAAACGTCCGGCCTTTTTGGTTTGGTGGGTGTGCTGACCCCACACGCGACGTCACCCCGGACTTGATCCGGGGTCCAGCTGCCTTTTGGGGCGGTGGAGAAGGAAGAAGAAGCTGGATCCCGGATCAAGTCCAGGATGACGATGTGAGGAGTGATGCGCTTCCCTCTCCTCGTCGCCCCAGCGAAGGCTGGGGCCTATGTCTCTCATCTCCACGGTGCCGTTTGCCACGGCAGAGATAGGCCCCAGCCTTCGCTGGGGCGACG